>CAVCXQ010000041.1:0-8034 GCA_963606275.1 uncultured Muribaculaceae bacterium
GGCGCATCTCTGCCCGCAGCGAGCCGTTCATCGGAAGGCGCTCGTCCGCGCAACCGACTCCCATTACTTGGACGTTTCGCGTCGGCGTAGGCGGCTGGCGGCGGATATGGTATAATACGCGCCGTCATGAAAATCGTCATTCTTCTGGGCGCCCCGGGGTCGGGGAAGGGCACGATCGCGGGCCGTCTCGCGAGCGCGAACGCGAACCTGAGGCACGTGTCTTCCGGCGACCTCCTGCGCGGCGCCGTCGCCAAGGGCACGCCCGCCGGCATCGAGGCCAAGGGCTACATGGAGAAGGGTGCCCTCGTGCCAGACGCGCTGATCGCCAGGATGATCTCCGACGTCATCGCCGAGACCACGGGCGACGTCACCATGCTCCTGGACGGATTCCCGCGCAACGTCGCGCAGGCCGAGATCCTGGAGAAGGCCGGCGCGCCGGTGAAGTCGGCGGTGCTCGTCGACGTCCCCGACGAGGCCATCCAGGGCCGCATCGCCGGCCGCCGCACCTGCCCGAAGTGCAAGGCCGGCTACCACGTCACGAACCTGCCCCCGAAGGTCGAGGGCGTCTGCGACAAGTGCGGGGCCGAGCTCGTCGTCCGCAAGGACGACAACCCGGACACCGTCCGCGACCGCCTCGCCGTCTACCACCGCGAGACCGAGCCGCTGATCGCGTTCTACGAGTCGCGCGGCATCCTGCGCCGCATCGACGGAGACCAGGGCCCGGAGAAGAGCGCGGCGGACTTCCTCGCGGCGATGTAAGGCCGTGAAAGTCGACGTCAAGACCAAGGCCGAGCTCGCGCGGATGCGCGAGGCGTGCCGGATGAGCGCGGAGATCCGCGACATCTGCGCGGGCGCCGTCGCGCCGGGCGTGACGACGGGCGAGATCGACGACCTCGTCGTCGCCTACTGCAAGAAGCACGGCGTCAAGGCGAGCTTCTACGGCTACGAGGGCTTCCCCGGGCACCTCTGCGTCTCGGTCAACGACGAGGTCATCCACGGCATCCCGTCGCGCCACCGCGTCATCCTGCCCGGCGACCTGGTGAAGACCGACGTCGGGATCCTCAAGAACGGCTACAACGGCGACACCTCGCGAACCGTCATGCTCGGCGTCACCGACCCGGAGGTCGTGCGCCTCGTCGAGACGACGAAGGCGTGCCTGAAGGCCGGCATCGCCGCCTGCGGGCCGGGCGTCCACCTCGGCGACGTCGGCTACGCCATCCAGCAGGTCGCAGAGAACGCCGGCTTCGGCGTCGTCCGCGACTGGATCGGCCACGGCGTCGGCCGCACCGTCCACGAGGACCCCGAGGTCCCCAACTACGGCAAGCCAGGCACCAAGCTCGTCCTCAGGCCCGGCATGACCATCGCCATCGAGCCGATGATCACGATGACCAAGAAGGGAGAGAAGACTGACGTCCTGGACAACGGCTGGACGGTCGTGACCCGCGACCGCTGCCTCGCCGCCCACTTCGAGCACACCGTCGCCATCACCGACGACGGATGCGAGATACTCACTTTGCCGGCGGACTATCCGTAAAAGCCCCCTGGCCCGAAGGCGCACCGGTCGAATGGCGGCTGATTGCCAGGGAGTGGATGGTTCGCCGGCTTCACCTCTCAAACCGCAGACGGAGGCGAAGAGATGACGAGACGAATCCTAGCGGCGGCCATCGCGCTCGCCATGCCATTCGCCGCGCCGGCGGCGGACGCGACGGACGCACCGCAGACTAACGCGCCGCCCGCCCGCTACGTCTGCGAGGGCGGGCTCTGCCGCCTCGTCGGCGACGACGGCGACGACGGAGAGACGCCAGCAGCCGACGCCGCGTCCGCCGCCATTCTCCCCTCTCGCATCGCGCAGGGCTACATGGACGCCGACGAGTTCCTGGCGTTCCTGCGCGGCGAGGAGACGGAGCCCCGTCTGCCGTCATCGACAATTCTCCTCCTGCTCTCGCTCGTGCTGGCGGGCGCGGCGCTCAACCTTACGCCGTGCGTCCTGCCGCTCGTGCCGGTGAACCTGATCGTGATCGGCGCGTCGTTCCGGCGCGGACTGCTCTACGGGCTCGGCATCGCGCTCGCCTACGGCTCGCTCGGCGTCCTGGCGGCGGCCGGCGGCGTCGCATTCGGAGAGGTGCAGTCCAGTCCGCTCTTCAACGCGTCCGTCGCCGCCGTGTTCGTCGCGCTCGGGCTCGCGCTCTGCGGCGTCCTGCCGGCCGACCTCTCGCGTCTGCGTCCGCGCGTCGGGGCGAGTCGCGGCGGCTTCCTCTTCCCGTTCGCCATGGGCGCGCTCTCGGCGCTGCTCGCCGGCGCGTGCGTCGCGCCGGTGCTGGTCTCCGCCCTCGTCCTCGCGGCGGGAATGTTCGCGCGCGGCGACGCTCTCGCGCTCGCCGTCCCGTTCGCGCTCGGCGTCGGCATGGCGCTGCCGTGGCCGTTCCTCGGCGCGGGACTGAAGGTGCTGCCGAAGCCGGGACGCTGGACGCGCTGGGTCAACCGCGCCTTCGCGCTAGTCGTCTTCGCCTTCGCCGCGTGGTACGGCGGCCTGGCGGCAAAAGGCTTCGCGCGGGACGTGCGCGCCGGGGGCGACGTGAGGGGCGTGAGAGACGCTGGCGACGGGAGGGATGAAGGCGACTCGGACGGCGTCATCGGAATCGATCTCGCGTCTCCCGAGTCCCTCGAGTCGCTCAGGGAACTTCTCTCGCCGGCGCGGCGAGGCGGTCCGGTGCTGGTCGACTGCTGGGCTCCGTGGTGCAAGAGCTGCGCGGCGATGGATCGCGGCGTCCTGCGCGACCCGCGCGTCGCCGAGGCGCTGGAGGGCTTCGAGGTCGTGCGCCTGCGCGCGGACGACGTCGGCGCCCTGCGGCGTCTGCCCGGCTTCGCGGAAGTCCGCGGCCTCCCCGCCTTCGCCGTGTTCCAGAGATGACGTCCGCTTGCGCGGCTAGCGGCGGATGCGCGGGACGGCGGCGACGAGCGCCCTGGTGTAGTCGTCGCGCGGCGCGGCGAAGACCTCGGCCGCCGCGCCTTCCTCGACGACGCGGCCGCGGTGCATGACCAGGACGCGGTCGGCGACGTGGCGCGCCACGCCGAGGTCGTGGGTGATGAACATCATCGAAAGCCCCAGCCTGTCCTTCAGCCGCGTGAGCAGGTCGAGCACCGACGCCCTGACGGAAAGGTCGAGCGCGCTCACCGCCTCGTCGCAGACCAGTACCTCCGGACGCGACGCTAGCGCCCGCGCGATGCAGACGCGCTGGCGCTGCCCTCCTGAGAGCTCGTGCGGATAGCGGTCGAGAGCGTCCGCCCCCAGCCCCACCATCTCCAGGAGGGACTCGGCGGTGAAGTCGTTCGGGCGGTTCGCCCGCAGCGTCTCGTCGAGCGTGGCGCGCGAGGTGAAGCGCGGGTTGAGCGACCCGAGAGGGTCCTGGAAGACCATGGCGACGCGTCCGCGCACGTCGACCCGCCCGGCGGTCGGGCGCTGGAGCCCGGCGACGACGCGCGCCACCGTCGTCTTGCCGCTGCCGGACTCGCCGACGACGGCGAGCGTCTCGCCGCGCCGGAGCGCGAAGGAGACGCCGTCCACCGCCTTGACCCATCCGGCAGTCCTGGCGAAGACGCCCTTCCTGACCGGGAACCAGACCTTCAGCCCGGCGGCCTCGACCGCCGGCTCGGCTGCGGGAGGCGCGACGCTGGACGCGGCGGCGGTCATTTGCGGTACCTGTGGGTGGAGTCTCCGCGGCGCAGGGTGACGGCCTCCTCCTCGCCGACGCGGCCGATCTCGCGGACTCCCGGCGTGTCGACGACCATCGCGCCGCACGGGAGCATGACCAGCTCGCGGGAGGTCGTGGTGTGGCGTCCCTTGCACGACCAGGACTGCACCTCCTGCGTCGCCGCCAGCTCCTCGCCGGCGAGCGCGTTGAGGAGAGTCGACTTGCCGACGCCGGAGCTGCCGACGAGCGCGACGGTGCGGCGCGGGCGGACGTAGCCGCGCACGTCGTCCATGCCCTCGCCCGTCAGCGTCGAGACGCGCAGGATGCGGGCGCGTCCGGCGACGGCGTCCGATAGCGCGGCGAGCCGCGCCTCGTCGCCGCCCTTCCAGAGGTCTGCCTTGGAGACGACGACGACGGTCTCGGCGTCGCCGACGTCCGCCGCGAGGTCGAGGAACCTCGCGACCCTGGCCGGGGAGAGGTTGCCGTCCAGCCCGGTCATGACGAAGAGCGCGTCGAAGTTGACGGCGAGGGTCTGCTCGACGCGGCGCGCGGCCGGGTCGCGGCGGGCGAAGCGCGAGCGGCGCGGCAGCACCTCCGTCACCAGCGAGTCGCCGCGCTCGGCGTAGCGGAAGCGCACGAAGTCGCCGGTCATCGGGCGCGGCGGCGCGACCAGCTCGGCCTCGGAGCGCCTGGCGCCGCGCATGTCGTCCGGCGCCGCGGTCTTCATGCGCACGAACGCGCTCTTCTTCTTGCGCGCGAGGACCTCGCCCTCAGGGCGCTCGTTGCAGACGAGGTGGTAGTAGTCGCCGTGGGCGGACACCACGCGCCCTATCCCCGGCTCGACCGGGCCCGTCCACCCGAACTGCTCGATGCGGGTCATGCCGTCGGCGCCGCCGTCAGGCCTGGTACGGCCCGAGGAACGCCTCCTTGAAGTCGTAGCCGTCGGCGAATGCGTCGGCCGTGTCGCGGTCGTCGCGGCGGACGCGGTGCGCCTCGACGAGGTTGAACATCATCTCGCCTATGTCCTCGGTGCGCGAGAGCCCCCACTCGGTCAGCACCCGGTAGGCGAGCGGGCCGTATTGGTCGAGGGCGCGGTCGCGGAACTCGTCGAGGATCGCCTCGCCGGAGACGCGGCGCTTCGACTCGCCGCCGAGATACGACACCACGTCCATCAGCAGCGCGTAGGCGCGCGCGTCGAACCGCCTGTCCCTGGCGACGACGTCGGCGAAGTCGTCGGACTCGAAGTCAATCTCTTCCATGCGCGGGATTATACCATAATCGGCCACGCGGAACCGGAACCGGCGAGCGATGCCGCGTGAAAGTATGGTATACTACGCGCCTAGACTTCGTAACGAAAGCGATTTGCCGATGAAGACGACGAACGAACAGCTGAAGCTGGCGGCGGACACCATACGCTGCCTCTGCGCGGACATGATCGAGAAGGCACGCTCCGGCCACCCCGGCGCGGCCATGGGCATGGCCGACCTCGCGGTCGAGCTCTGGCTCCGCCACCTGCGCGTCGACCCCAGGGACGCCGCGTGGAAGGGCCGCGACCGCCTCGTGTTCTCCGGCGGACACGCCTCCGCCCTCGTCTACGCCCTCGCCCACCTCTCCGGCATGGGCGACGTCACGATGGACGAGCTCAAGTCGTTCCGCCAGCTCGGCTCGCGCTGCGCCGGCCACCCCGAGCGCGGCCTCATGCCCGGCGTCGAGGTCACGACCGGCCCGCTCGGCCAGGGCTTCGCCATGGCCGTCGGCCTCACCGTCGCCGCCAAGATGAAGGGGCGCGCCAACCGCACCTGGTGCTTCATGGGCGACGGCGACATGGAGGAGGGCATCAGCCACGAGGCGGCGTCCGTCGCCGGCGCTCTGAGGCTCGGCGGCCTCGTCGCGGTCTACGACTTCAACGACGTCCAGATCGAGGGACGCGTCACCGACACCTGCCGCGACGACGTCCGCCGCCGCTTCGAGTCCTACGGATGGAAGGTCTTCGAGACCGACGGACACGACTTCGACCAGATCCGCCGCGCCTTCCTGAAGGCGGAGAAGGTCGCGGACGTCCCCGTCCTGATAGTGGCCAAGACCGTCATCGGCAAGGGTGCCCCGACGAAGGCGGACTCCGCCGCCTGCCACGGCGCCCCGCTCGGCCCGGAGGAAGTCGCCGCCACCAAGGCCGCGCTCGGCTTCGATCCGGCGCAGGAGTTCTTCGTCCCGCAAGAGGTCTACTCGCTCTTCGCCGAGCGCGCGGCGCTTTGCCACCGCTGGCGCAACCGCGACGTCAAGGAGGAGAAGGAGGCCGCCAAGGCCGCCGGCGCCCAGCCCGCCGCGCCGGAGAGGCCGGACGCCCTCCGCGCCCGCCTGCTCGCCGCGCTCCCGGCGTTCGACCCGGCGAAGCCGGTCGCCACGCGCACGGCCAACGGCGTCGTCATGAACGCGCTCGCCGCCGTATTCCCCGCGCTCGTCGGCGGCTCCGCCGACCTCGCCGACTCCAACAAGACGCGGCTCAAGGACTACGCCTGGATAAAGGCCGGCGACTTCACGGGACGCAACTTCCACTGGGGCGTCCGCGAGCTCGCGATGTCCTCGATCGTCAACGGCATCACCGCCTACGAGGACTTCCGCGCCTTCGGCGCGACGTTCTTCGTGTTCTCCGACTACTGCCGTCCGGCGATCCGGCTCGCGGCGATCATGCGCCTGCCGTCCATCTTCGTGTTCTCGCACGACAGCTTCTACGTCGGCGAGGACGGGCCGACCCACCAGCCCGTCGAGCAGCTCGCGGCGATCCGCACCATCCCCAACGTGACCACCTTCCGTCCGGCGGACGCCACCGAGACCGGCTACGCCTGGGTCGAGATGCTGATGAACGAGTCCGGCCCCAGCTGCCTCGTGACCACGCGCCAGGACGTGCCGGTCCTCGAGGGCACGTCGGCCGAGGGCGTCGCCAAGGGCGCCTACGCCATCTGGCAGGCCGGCCCGCAGACGAAGGACGCCGTGCTCTTCGTCGCCTCCGGCAGCGAGGTCGCGCTCTGCGTCGCCGCCGCCAAGAAGATGTGGGACGAGAGCGAGGGACGCCAGTCGGTGCGCGTCGTCTCCATGCCCTCCATGGACCGTTTCCTCGCGCAGGACTGCGGCTACCGCGACTTCGTGATGCCGGAGTCCATGGCGCGGCGCGTGATCGTCGAGGCCGGGTCGCGCTTCGGCTGGGACCGCTTCCGCATCGACCACCGCACGACGCGCTTCGTGACCAAGGACGACTTCGGCGCCTCCGCGCCCTACAAGGTGCTCGCGCAGGAGTTCGGCTTCACCGTCGAGAACGTCCTGGCGAAGGCGAAGGAGCTCGTCGGCTGACCGGGGGAGGCGCGCGCCGATGAAATGCCAGATCCTGCCGTCGCTGCTCGCCGCCGACCTCGGACGCCTCGCGGACGAGCTCCGCCGCGCCGAGGCGTCCGGCGCGGACGCCATCCACCTCGACATCATGGACCCGACCTTCGTGCCGAACATGAGCTTCGGCCCGTCCATTGTCGACTTCTGCCGCAAGACCTGCCCGGACTTCTACCGCAACGTCCACCTGATGATGAACCGGCCCGACCTCTACCTCGAGGCGTTCGCGAAGGCCGGGGCGCAGACGATCCAGGTGCACGTCGAGGCGGACTGCGACCTGCACGCGGAGCTGCGGCGCATCCGCGAGATGGGGCTTCGCAACGCGATCGTCCTCAACCCGGAAACGCCGGTCGAGCGCATCGTGCCGTATCTCGGCGAGGTGGACGAAGTCCTCGTCATGACGGTGCATCCCGGCTTCGGGGGTCAGAAGTTCATCGCGGACTGCCTGCCGAAGCTCGAGTTCCTGCGCTCGCGCCTGCCGGCAATCGACCTGATGGTGGACGGCGGCGTGGACGCCGAGACGGCTCCTCTTGCCGTCCGCGCCGGGGCCAACCAGCTCGTCGCCGGATCCTACCTCTTCAAGCAGACCGACATGAAGACGGTCGTCGAGGACCTTCGGAGACGGATTCCCGAACCGCTGATCCGCACGGATTGACACGGATTTGGAGAGACGGTTTTAGACAGCGCATTCATCGCCGCAGTGCATCGCGCATGGCGTCGGCGAGCGCGGCGAGCGCCGCCTCGCGGGATGCCTCGTATTGTCCGACCATCGAGCCCCCCCCCCGGATGTCGCTGATCGCCTTCAGGATTCTGCACGGGACGCCGTTCGCCTCGCAGACGTGCGCCACCGCCGCACCCTCCATGTCGCGGACGGTCGCGCCAAGCTCCGCGAGCGTCGCCGCGTCGCGCTCCTCGAAGCTGTCGCCGAAGCGGTCTCCGCTCGCCAGCGTCGCCCTCGGCA
>CAVCXQ010000042.1:0-7916 GCA_963606275.1 uncultured Muribaculaceae bacterium
GAAGGGATGGACGCGACGGAAGGCAAACAGAAGATTCGCAACCTAACCCATTACCGCCGGCTGTCGGCGGGGGCTTGCCCGGAATGCCGGAATATGCTACAATCCCGCCAGTTGTTCAGCCGTCGGATGCTGGAAGACGTCCGGCGTGGCGGCTGAAGAGAACAAAAAGGACAATGAACGGGGACAGAACCCGGAAGGAGAAGCAAGCATGAAGAAACTGATGACGACGGTGGCTCTGGCGGCGATCGCCTGCGGCTGCATCACGGTCAACAAGAACGACGGAGGGAACTCCTGCATCAAGCAGGGGACGATCAAGGACAAGGTGCATCTCAAGTACGAGCTCGGCAACGACCGCGTCCAGGCCGCCGACCAGCTGAACTGCCTCTTCGGCTTCATCTGCTGGGGCTCGACGGCGACCCACAACGCCGACCAGGGCGAGTGCGGGTTCGGCGCAGACGCCAAGGTCAAGAACGGCGCGTATGCCAACGCCTGCGACGCCGCGAAGTGCGACCAGATCGCCGGAGCGCGCTACACGATCACGACGGACGACTACTTCGTGTTCAAGAAGATCCGCGCGGAGGTCTCCGGCTATCCGGTCAAGGTCGTCGGCGCGGAGATCGTCGACGGCGTCAAGTGCCCGGTCCCGGCCGACGTGCCGCCGGCCCCGAAGGCTGGCTTCCTGCCGTTCTGATCGGCTGCCGCGTCACGCGGCCTAATGCAGACGCCGCCGGGAAAGCGATTTCCCCGGCGGCGTTTTCCTTTCTCCTTCGACCGGAGCTCGCGGCTTCGGCGCAGATCGCGGCGACTCCGTCAGGTCGCGGACTGGCGGACGGCTATCTGCGGGACGGCCGCGGCGACTCCGGCGCGCTCCAGCGCGTTCTTGACCGCGATCTGCGCCGCGTTGAACACGCTCCAGTAGTCGGCGCCCTCCGCCCACGGCCGCACGTTCAGCGTCACGCGGGAGTTGTCAAGCGAGGCCACGAACACGGACGGCGCAGGCGTCGCGATGACCCCCGGCACACCCTTGAGCGCCTCCAGCGCGACCGCGATCGCCTTGGGCACGTCGCTGCCGTAGGAGATCGCCACCTGGATGTCCACGCGGCGGCGGCCAAGCGCGCTGAAGTTCACGATCGGCCCGCCCCACGCGCTCTTGTTCGGGATGATGACCTTCTTGTTGTCCGCCGTCGCCAGCACCGTCGCCATCATGTCCACCTTGAGCACCGAGCCCTCGTTGCCGGAGACTATCACGTAGTCCCCGATCTTGAACGGCTCGTTGACGGCGATCATCAGCCCGGAGGCGAGGTTGCCGAGCGACTCCTGGAACGCGAAGCCGAGGATGAAGCCGGTGACGCCAAGCCCGGCGACGATCGGCGCGACGTTGACCCCGAGCTTGCCGAGCACCACGACGAGCAGCACCGCCCAGCACGCCTTCGAGGTGACGTTGCGCACGAAGCCCGCTAGAAGCGTCCGCTCGGCGCGCCCGTGCGAGACGGCCTTGCCGACGGCGGCGACCACGATGCGCGTCGCGACCCATCCGACGAGCAGGATCACCGCGGCGGACAGCAGGTTGAACGCGAAGTCCGGCAGCTTGTCCGCCATCTCGGACACGAACTGCCCCACTATCGCCTGCTCGCGGTCGAGGTGCTGCCCCAGCGCGTCCGAGATGCTGTCGATGGCGGCTCCCGCCGCCGCTGTTTCGTTGGTCATGGTCTTTGTTCCTTTCAGTTGGCTTTCGTCGACCGCAGATTATACCATATTTTGGTATACTGTCCGCCGTCATACGGAGCGAAGATGGGCAACTACCAGAACACGCGTCATCACAAGGGCCCCCGCGAGCTCGTCGCGGGCGGGGAGTGGATCTACGGACGGAATCCGGTCGAGGAGGTGCTGGCCGCCGGACGGCGCACCTGCTCGGAGGTCGTCCTGCCGCCGGCGCACCCGGACGAGGACGACCAGCTGCGGCGCATCCGAGACGAGGCAGTCTCGCGGCGGCTCGTCGTCCGCACCATGGAGCGCGAGCAGCTCGACCGCCTCGTGCGCGGCGGCCACCACCAGGGCTGCGCGATCAAGTCCACCGGCTACCCGTACGCCGGCTTCGAGGAGATCGTCGCGGACGCGGAGGCGGACGAGAACGCGCTCGTCGTCGTCCTCGACCACGTCGAGGACCCGCAGAACCTCGGCTCCGTCCTGCGCACCGCGTGCGCCGTCGGCGCGACCGGCGTCGTCATCCCCGAAGACCGCGCCTGCGGCGTCACGCCTGCGGCCGTCCGCGCCTCCGCCGGCGGCTCCGAGCACCTGAAGGTCGCGCACGTCGTCAACCTGCCGCGCGCGATGGCGGACCTCAAGGAGGCCGGGCTCTGGTTCACCGGGCTCGACTGGGGCAGGGACGCCAGGCCATACACCGAAGTCGACTTCAAGGGACGCGTCGGGCTCGTCCTCGGCGCGGAGGGCTCGGGGATCTCGCGGCTCGTGCGCGAGACGTGCGACTTCGTCGCCGAGCTCCCCATGCCCGGCGGCTTCGAGTCCCTGAACGCCGGCGTCGCCGCCGGAGTCGCGATGTACGAGATCCTTCGCCAGAGAGGAGTGAAATGAAACGCCTCACGCTCAACCGCGAGTTCGCAGTCCGCCACCTCGGCGTCGCCGCGCTGATGCTCGGCCTCTTCTTCTGGTTCGGATACGACGGGCTGGTGAAGTATCCGTCGACGCCGGCGGCGGAGCTCTACCGCACGATCGAGGGCTCGGACGCCCCGGAGGGCTTCGACCTCGACGCCTTCAAGCGCCAGAAGACGCAGACCCAATACGGCTTCGCCGCGCTCGCGCTGCTCGCCGCGCTCGTCGTCGGCGGACACGTCGCGTGGCTCGCGAGATTCCGCTTCGAATACGACGACGACGGCTTCTCCGCCGGCGGGCGCCCGCGACGCGCCTTCGCCGACGTGAAGTCCGCGGACTGGTCGAAGTGGGAGAAGAAGGGCATCGTCCGGGTGGACGGCGTGACGCTCGACTCCTGGCACCACGAGGGAGTCAAGGAGGTCGCGGCGATCCTGGAGAAGGCCGGGAAGGGGCCGGCGGCGAAATGAGGCGTTTCTGCGTCTTCGTCGCCAGCGGCTTCGGGCTGGGGCTGGTCGCGCCGTTCGCGCCCGGCACCTTCGGCTCGCTCCCCGGCGTCGCGCTCGCCTACGCCACGACGCGCCTCCCGCTCGAGCTCCAGCTCGTCGCCTGCCTCGGGCTGACCCTCCTCGCCATCCCGTTCTGCGACGTCGCCGAGAGGGCTCTCGGGATCAAGGACGACGGACGCATCACCGCCGACGAGTGGATGCTCTATCCGATCGCGCTCGTCGGCATTCCGCTCGCGTCGCTGCCGTGGTGGTCGATGGCCGTGTTCTTCTGCATCGTGCGCGCGGTGGACATCCTGAAGCCGTGGCCGTGCCGCCGGCTGCAGGCCATCCCCGGCGGACGCGGCATCGTCATCGACGACTTCATCGCCAACCTCTACTCGCTGGCGCTCAACTGGTGCGCGTTCCTCGCCATCCGAGCCATCGCATGACGGACACTGCGACGAGATTGCGACGGCTTTCGCGAACCCCTCGTCCGTGCGGCGGCCGTTGGCTCACACGGAGCCACGGAGGCACGGAGTGTGAGCGCCTGGCGCCTAGTGCCTGGTGCCTTGTGCTTGGTGCGGGCTTGGTAGGGCGGCATGACCTCATGCCGCCGACACGCTCGGCGACGGCGCGATGGGGTCATCGCGCCCTACCACGCGGCGCGACGGTAGGGTGCGACGTCCTCGGCGCACCGCGAGGGGAATTCAACTCCGACGGGCGGCAAAGAGCTCCGGCTACCGCCTCCGCCTGCTTCGCGGGAATCACCCGAGACGCGGTCGTCTCGAATCGGCTCCGTGTCTCCGTGCCTCCGTGTGAGACAAAGAATCTCCGCCAGAACCCGGCTGACACCCATTTCATTGTCGAGGCATGATGAGCATGAATGCAAGAAGAAGCCATGCGGCGTGGGCGGGGGTGGCGATGGCGGCGGTCGCCGGCTGCGTGACGCCACAGTCGCCAGAACAGACAGCCCCCGAACCAACGCCCGCCGCGCCAGAGCAGACGACGTTTCAGCCCGCCGCACCAGAGCAGACGACTTCGGCAGCCGCGCCAGAACCGCCGCAGTCGTCCGCTGGCCAGCTCAAGGTCGTCGGCGTCCACGAGTGCGTCCGCCCGGCCAATCCGGAGGGACTTAGCGGCGTCACCAGACTCCCCGACGGACGCTACCTCTCCATCGACGACCGCGGCGGGCTCCTCTGGACGATCGGCGTCGCCCTCCGCGAGCCGGACGGCGCGCCAGTCCGCTGCGACATCCTCTCGCACGTCGCCCTCGAAGGCGTCGTCGATGGCGAGGGCTGCGCCTGGGACCCCCTGCGCGGCACGGTCTGGGTCAGCGACGAGGAAGGCCCGAAGGTGTCCGAGTTCGACCCCAAGTCCGGCAAGCGCCTCGGCGAGCTCGCCCTCCCCGACGAGTTCAGGAAGATCCGCCATAACCGCGGCCCGGAGGGACTGACGATCTCGCCCGACGGCCTCACCCTATGGACTTGCCCGGAAGAGGCGGTCGTCGGCGACGGCCCGCTGTCGTCGCCAACGAACGGGACGCTCGTGCGCCTCCACCGCTACGTCCGCGCCTCCGGCGAAGACAGCTGGAGCCTGGCGGAGACCATCCCCTACGTGGCGGACGCCTGGGGCGGGACGGACTTCGGACAGAAGTCGTGCAGCGGCGTCTCCGGGCTGTGCGCGATGGCGGACGGCACGCTGCTCGTCCTCGAGCGCGAGATGAGCGTCAAGGCGCTTCTGCCGTCCTTCCGTCTGCGCCTCTACGAGGTGCGCCAAGGCGCGGCGAAGCGCCTGCTGCTCGACCGCGACACCGGCTTCGCGATGTATGAGGGCGTCTGCCTCGTCTCCGAGGCGGCGGACGGCTCGTCCGCCAGGCTGCTGCTCGTGTCCGACGGCGGCGGCCTGCCGAGCGAGAACGTGATGACCATATCGATGGAGAGGGAGCGCGGACGATGAAGACGAACTACCACACCCACACGACGTTCTGCGACGGACGCGACACGCCGGAGGCGATGGCGGAGGCGGCGGTCGCCAAGGGGTTCTCCGAGCTCGGCTTCTCGTCGCATTCTGAGATGCTGAAGAACCCGGCGGCCTACGTCGCCGAGGTCCGGCGGCTCGCGGAGAGGTATCGCGGACGCCTGAACATCCTCTGCGGAATCGAGGCCGACTGGAAGTGTCCGCTCGACCTCTCGCCCTACGACTACGTGATCGGCTCGGTGCACTTCGTGCCGGCGGCGGACGGTTCGCGGACGTGCGTCGACGACTCGCCGGCGGTGCTGGCGGCGGGCGTCCGCGACCACTTCGGCGGCTCGGCGGAGGCGTTCGTGCGCGCCTACTTCGCGGCGGAGCGCGAGATGGTCGCGGACGGCGCGTTCACCTTCGTCGGGCATCCAGACCTGGTGCGCAAGTTCAACGCGAAGCATCCCTACTTCGACGAGGGCGCGGCGTGGTATCGCGAGGAGCTGGAGAGGACGGCGGACGCGATCGCGGCGAGCGGAAAGCCCGTCGAGGTCAACACCGGCGCGATCTCGCGCGGATGGCTGGACGACGCATATCCGTCGGCGGAGTTCCGGACCCTGCTGCGCGAGCGCGGCGTCCCGTTCGTGCTTTCGTCCGACGCGCATTCGTCGGAGGCTCTGGACTGCGCGTTCGACCGCTTCGGCGCGGCGGAGCAATACGTGATTCCACAACTAGCCGTGCCGTCTCGCACGGACGGCAAACACAAGGAGGCATGATGCACAAGATGAAGAAGGCGGTTCTGGCGCTGGCGGCGTCGGCGGCGCTCGGCGCCGTAGCCGAAGGCGTGTTCGCGCCGGACAGGTTCACGTTCCTCAACATCGCGCCGTTCTCGCCCGGCAGCGAGGCGCAGCTCGCACGCGAGATGGTCGAATACCGCGACCGCACCGGCAACGACGTGGTGCTCTACTCGCTCACGCTCAACCCGGAGGGCTTGCCCGCCATGCGCAAGGCCGAGCGCCTCGTGGAGAGCTACCGCGCCCTCAGGAAGGAGCTCGAGGGCTCCGGCGTCAGGCTCGGCGTTCTCGTCCAGGCGGTGCTGGGGCACTGGCCGCGCGTCGACAGGGACGAGGAGCCGTGGACGCGCTCGGTCACGATCGAGGGCAAGACCAAGCGCTTCTGCCCGCTCGACCCCGGCTGCCGGGACTACTTCGAGAAGGTCGCCGGGATGCTCGCGCGCGAGAAGCCGTGCTTCATCCTCTTCGACGACGACGTCCGCGCGGCCGACTCGTTCGGCGTCGAGTGCTTCTGCGACCGCCACGTCGCGAAGTTCAACGCCGAGAACGGCACGAAATACACTGCCGACGAGCTCCGCGCCGCCGTGCGCGACTCGAAGCCCGGCGACGTGACGTCGCAGGCGTTCCTCGCGCTCCAGCGCGACTTCGTGAACGGCGTCGCCGACATGATGCGGGCGGCCGTCGACCGCGTCGACCCGACGATCCCCGCCGGGGCCTGCATGCCATACACCGAACGCCGCTTCGCCGGCGAGACCGCCAGGCGCTTCGCCGCGAAGGGACAGCCGCCGGTGCTGCGCGTCGACAACTCCCTCTACGGCAAGCGCACCCTCGCCATCTTCCCGTCCAACGTCGCCTACACCCAGGCGATAGCCGACTACTGGAAGGACGTCCCCTACCTGCTCGACGAGTCGGACAGCTGGCCGCACAACCGCTACTCGCTCCCCGCCTCGCTCCTGGACATGAAGCTCTGCGCCGGCATCTTCTGCGGACTTCGCGGCTCGAAGCTCTGGCACGTCAACGCCCACAAGGGAAGGTTCCCCGTCTCGCGGGCCTTCACGGACAAGCTCGCCGAGCGCCGCAGCATCTACTCCGCGCTCGTGGAGGCGGTGAACGACACGCGCCTGGACGGCGTCTGGATCCCGTCCGTCGGCGGACGAAGGACATGGCACTGGACGCTCGGCGGCGACGAGTTCGCCCCGAACAGGTCGTGGATCGTCGGCATGGCCGGCCCGTTCGGCGTTCCCTTCGTCTGCCGCGCCGCAAGCCCCGGCTCGATCTGCGCCCTCGGCGGCGCGAGCGCCGTCGACGCCATGTCCGACGACGAGCTGAAGGAGATCTTCAAGGGACGGGTCCTCGTGGACGGGCAGGCCGCGCTCGCGCTCTCGGCGCGCGGGCTCTCCGACCTGACGGGCGTCATGGCGGAGAGACGCGACTTCGCCTACAACTCCGAGCGCGACCTCGAGAACGGCGACGTCTACCCGTTCTCCAAGCTGTCCGAAACGCCGTGGCTCACCGCGCTGGCGCCGGACGCCAGGACGCTGACGCACCTCTGCTACTCGCCTTACACGGGCTCCCCCGACGTCACGACGGTCTCGCCGGCGTCGGTCGTCTCGACTAACAAGTCGGGCGGACGCGTCCTGGTGACCGCGTTCCCCGCCGTCAGCTCCTCGTTCTGGACGCCGCCATGGACGGACATCCGGAAGGAATGGTTCCGCAAGATGCTCCTCGCCCTGGGCTGGAACGACTTCGAGGTGCTGGCCGACCAGGACGTGACCTGCCTCAAGCGCGTCGCCCATGACGGAACGGCGATTCTCGGAGTGTTCAACTCCGGCATCGACCCGCTCAAGTCCGTTCCCCTGCGCACGCCGCGTCCCGTCTCGTCGCTGGAGATCCTCGGCGCGGACGGCAAGTGGCGCCAGGCGCCGTTCTCGAAGACCAGGAATGGCGTTGACGTCGCCGTCGCCGTGCCGTCGTCGCAGACGGCCTTCTTCCGCGTCAGGTAGGGCGTCGCCCATGCGGTACGCGATCGTCTCCGACATCCACGCCAACGTCGAGGCGCTGCGCCGCG
>CAVCXQ010000043.1:0-7675 GCA_963606275.1 uncultured Muribaculaceae bacterium
TTCGCCGTTGCTTCGCAACCTTCCCTCCGAAGCGCGTTGCGCTTCTGCGGCGCATCTCTGCCCGCAGCGAGCCGTTCATCGGAAGGCGCTCGTCCGCGCAACCGACCCATTACGAAAAAAACTTCATCCAACCTCTTGTCAAGTACGGAAAAATACGCTATCATTCACGCGAGGTCTAGGAAGTAGCGTCTACGTAGGCGCGCCGACGGCCGAAAAAAAACAAGGACAAACGAAATGGCTACCAAGAAAGTCGCCGTCAAGAAGGCTCCCGCCAAGAAGGCCCCGGCCAAGAAGGCGGTTGCGAAGAAGGTCGCGAAGGCTCCCGCGAAGAAGGCGTGCTGCAAGGCGGCGTGCTGCAAGAAGGCGGCCGCGAAGAAGGCCCCGGCGAAGAAAGTCGCCGTGAAGAAGGCGCCGGCGAAGAAGGCCGTGAAGAAGGCCGCGAAGAAGTAGGCAGGGCGCGGCTCCCGAAGCCGCATGAGGCGCATCGGCCCCCATGGTCGGTGCGCCTTTTTTCATTCCGCCGCGGCGGCGTCGCGTCCGCGCACCCGCGAGAGGAAGCGCGCGTGCAGAAGGAGCGGCACGAGCGTGACGGCGTTGCAGATCACGTCCGAGACCGGCATCGAGAGCCAGATCGCGAACGCCTTGTCGTCGAGGACGCGCGGCAGGAAGACGACGATCGGCAGCAGCACGACGCCCTGCCGGAGCAGCGAGAGGACGATCGCCGCCTTGGGCCTTCCGATCGACTGGAAGTACGTCGTCGCGACGACGTTGGGCGAGATGCACCAGATCATGCAGTTCGCGAGCGCGAGGTCGTGGGCGGCGAGCGCGACGACCTCCGGGTGGTCGGCGGAGACGAACAGCCGCGCGATCCAGGCCGGGAAGGGCGGGACGACTTGGACGAGCCAGGCGATGAAGCAGAGGGCGGTCGTGATCCAGAGCCCGAGCTTGAGCGCGCCGAGCACGCGGCGGTAGCTGCGCGCGCCCCAGTTGTAGCCGATGACCGGCTGGAGCCCCTGCTGGCAGCCGAGGATCGGCATGAACACGAGGACGAGCGCGGAGCTGAATACGCCGAGCGAGGCGATCTCCGCCGTGCGCGACGCGGCGTCGGGCATCCACCTGACGAATGCGACCTGGAGCGCGGCGGCGATGACGGCGCTCATGAGCTGCTGCAGGAACGGGGCGAGCCCGATCGCGAGGGCGCGTCCGACGACCTGCGGATAGACCCGGACGCGGCGGAGGCGCAGTCGCACGGCGCACTTGCCGCGCCAGTAGCAGCCGAGCGCGAAGAGGCAGGACGCCGCCATCGCGATGTCCGTCGCCCACGCCGCGCCTGCGACGCCCATGCCGAAGCCGAAGATGAACACCGGGTCGAGGACGAGGTTCGTGCCGAAGCCGACGACCATGCAGAGCATCGACTTGACCGCTCCGCCCTCGGCGCGCTGGAGCGCGGAGAGCCCGAACGCGAGGTGCGAGAAGACGTTGGAGGCGAGGACGATCTCCAGGTATGTCTTCGCGGCGGCGCGCGCCCCCGGCGTGACCTTCGCGGCGCCGCAGAGGTCGAGCACCGGGTCGAGGAACACGTAGAGGAGCGGGATGAGGACGGCGAAGCTGAGGACCTTCAGGGCGACGGTCTCGCCGAGGATCTTCTCGCAGGCGACGCGGTCGCCGGCGCCGAGCTTGATCGAGAGGAGCGTGGCGTGTCCGACGCCGACGAGCGGGCCGAACGCGGTGAGCATCATCGTGAGCGGCATCGCCAGCTGGAGCCCGGCGATCGCGTCCACGCCGCAGCCGTGCCCGATGAACACGCGGTCGACGACGGCGTAGAGCGCGTTGAGCGTCATCGCGACCAGGGCCGGCCACGAATACTTCAGCAGCAGCCGCCCGAGGCCGCCGTGCGCGAGCTCGTCAAGATCCGCTTTCATCCGGCCTGTCCTCGCCGCCGCGCCGCCGGCGGCGGCAGCGCTCGCGCATCCCCTGGAACACGCAGAAGAGCGCGGGGACGAAGACGATGCCGACGAATGTCGCCGCCAGCATCCCCGCGCAGGTGCAGATGCCGATCGCCTTCATCGCGCCCGCGCCGGCCCCGCTCGCGAACACCAGCGGGAGCACGCCGAAGATGAAGCTCCACGCCGTCATCATCACCGCCCGGAAGCGCAGGTCGGCGCCGCGCACCGCGCTCTCCCGCACCGGGAGGCCGCGCGCGCGCTCCTCCTTCGAGAACTCCACCATCAGGATCGCGTTCTTCGCCGCGAGGCCGATCAGCATCACGCACCCGAGCTGCGCGTAGACCGAGAGCGAGGTGTGCGTCGCCCACAGCCCGACGAACGCGCCGGCGACCGCGACCAGCACCGACAGCATCACGCTCGCCGGCACCGTCCAGCTCTCGTACTGCGCCACCAGGAAGAGGTAGGCGAAGAGCGCCGCCATCCCCATCAGCCAGACGAGCTGGCCGCGGTTCTCCTCCTCCTGCAGGGCGACCGGGCCCCACTCCACCGCGAAGTCCTTCGGCAGCGGGGCGTTCCTGACGAGGTCCATTACCTCCGACGACGACACGCCGTCCGCCGGGGTGACGTCGCACCAGGCGGCGAGCATCTTGTTGTAGCTCATCGTCTCGCGCGGCCCGGTGGAGTATTCGAGCGAGGCGACGGACGACAGCGGCACGGCGCGCCCGCCGGAGGCGGGGATCTGGATGTCGAGGACGTCCGAGATCGAGCTGCGGAAGTCGGGGTCGTTCTGGACCTTGACCTCGTAGACGCCTCCCTTGATGTTGAAGTCGTTGACGTAGTAGCTGGCGAGCTTGTTCTGGAGGGTCTGGAACACCGTCTTGGGCGAGAGGCCGAGCAGCTCGGCCTTGGCGCGGTCGAGCTTGAGCTCCAGCTGCGGGGTGTCGGCGGTGAAGCCGTGGACGGCCGCCTTGACGAGCCGGTTGGTCGAGAGGTAGGCGACCAGCCCGTCCGCCGCCTCCAGCAGCTCGCGCGGCGACTGCCCGGCGACGGCGCAGAGGTTGAAGCCGACGCCGCTGGAGCCGCCGAGCCCCTTGATCGCGGCCGGCTGGGTGAAGCGGAACTCCGCCGCGTAGAGGTCGGCGGTGATCTCCTTGAGCCTGTCCATCACCGCGCCGACCTTCGTCTCCGGCGACTTGCGCTCGTCCCAGTGCTCGAGGCGGACGAGCGCGCCGGCGATGTTCTCGCCCGTGCCCCACAGCCCGTTCTTCCCGCAGGTGGAGGAGAACGACTGCACTCCGGGGACGTCCTTGACGCGCTCGTGGAGCTCGTCGATGACGTCGATGGTGCGGTCGAGGGTCTGCCCCTCCGGGAGCCGGCAGTAGACGCTTATGTAGCCGCGGTCCTCGTCGGGGAGGAAGGCGGACGGCACCCTGCGGGCCGTCCACCACAGGAGTGCGCAAGCCGCCGCGAGCAGCAGGACGGTCACGGCGCCGTGGCGGACCATGACGCGGACGACGGAGAGGTATCCGCGCCGCGAGACGTCCAGCAGCCGGTTGAACGGCGCGAAGACGCGGCTCGGCGCCCCGCTCGGCGGCTTGAGCAGGTAGGCGCAGAGCACCGGCGAGAGGACGAGCGCGACGACGCCGGAGATGACGAGCGCCACGCACATCGTCACCGCGAACTGCACGTACATCATGCCGACCATGCCGGAGTAGAAGGCGAGCGGCAGGTAGCAGGCGACGGTGACGAGCGTCGTCGCCACCACGGCGCCGGTGATCTGCCGCATCGACTTCGAGGCGGCCTCCTTCGCGGGGAGACCCTCGCGGAGCATCAGCGACTGCGTGTTCTCGACGACGACGATCGCGTCGTCCACCAGCGAGCCGATCACGAGGATGAGGCCGAACATCGTCAGCACGTTCAGGGTGAAGCCGAGCGGCTGGAGGACGGCGAATGCGCCGAGCAGCGAGACGGGGATGGCGATGGTCGGGATGAGCGTCGCCCGCCAGTCCTGGAGGAAGAGGTAGGTGATCAGCACCACGAGGACGAGCGCGACCACGAGCGTCGCGAACGTCTCCTTCAGGAACACCTTGGTGAAGGCGGTGGAGTCGTCGGCGAGGACGCCGACCACGCCGGCGGGCATCCTGGCGATCCACTTGTCCACCTCCCTCTTGACTCGCTCGGCGGTCGCGACGGCGTTGGCCTCCGGTGCCTTGTAGACCTCGAGCCAGACGGCCGGGTTCTCGTTGAAGCGCGAGCGGATCGTGTAGCCCTTGCAGCCGAGCTCGACGCGCGCGACGTCCTTGACCAGCACCTGGGCGCCGGTCTCCGGGTTGGTGCGCACGACGATGTTCTCGAACTCCTCCTTGGTCTTCAGCCGCCCCTTGACGTTGAGCTTGAAGGACAGGTGCCTGTTCGCGTATTCTCCGCCGACGGTGCCGGCGGCGGCCTGGACGTTCTGGCTCTCGATCGCGTCCCTGATCTCGTCGATGGAGACGTTCAGCCCGGCGAGGCGCACCGGGTCGAGCCAGATGCGCATCGCGTAGGTGCGCCCGCCCGACGACACCAGGGCGACGCCGTCCATGCGCGCGATGTCGTCCGCCACCTGCTTCTCGACGAAGTTCGACAGCTCCATCAGGTCCATCTCGCGCCCGTCGGTCATGAACATGTACATGACCATGCGGTCCTCGGGGCTCTTGCGGACGACGATGCCGTTCTGGGTCACCTCCGCCGGGAGCTTGGGCTCGGCGCGCTTGACTGCGTTCTGGACGTTGACGAGGGCGATGTTGGACTGGATGCCGGGCCGGAACACGCAGTAGCAGTTGTAGGCGCCCTTGGCGTTGGCGTTCGACTTGTAGTACCAGATGTCGTCGACGGCGTTGACCTGGTCCTCGATCACCGTGCCGACGGTCTCCCTGACGACCTCGGCGCTGGCGCCGGTGTAGGTGGTCGAGACGGTGATGGTGACCGGGGTGATGTTCGGGTACTCGGCGACCGGGATGCGCGCGAGGCAGATCGCCCCGCAGAGCGCGATGACTATGGACACCACCCAGGCGAGGCGCGGGTGGTCGATGAAGACCTGCGAGACGGACTTCATGGCGCGGCCACCACCTTCATGCCCTTGCGGACCTTGTGCCCGCCGTCGGCGACGACGCGCTCGCCGGCCTTCAGCCCCTTCTCGACGAACTGCCAGTCCCCGCGGATGTCGCCGCGCGCGACGTAGCGCCGCTCCGCCGCGCCGCCTTCGCCGACGACCCAGACGTAAGGCCCCTTGACGTCCTGGAGGATCGCCGTCGGCGGCACCGCCGGACGCGGCACGCCCTTCTTGGAGGTGAGGGTGACGGACACCGTGCCGCCTGGCCGGAGCCGGCGCGTCGAGTCGTTGGGATAGGTCGCGTAGAGCTGCATCGTGTCCGTCAGCTCGTCGGCGGACGGCTCGCAGTATTCGACCGCGCCGTCTTCGCCGAGCTCCGTCCCGTCCGCCATGCGCACGGTGAGGACGCCCTCCTCCCGGCAGCGCCGCGCCGAGCCGCCGAACATCTCCAGGAAGTCGCGGTTGGACATCGAGAACCGGATGCGTATCGGGCGGTACTGCACGAGGGTGACGAGCGGGCCCTGTCCCTTCTGGAGGTAGTTGCCCTCGGTGAAGCGGGTGGTGCCGGCCTTGGCGGAGATCGGCGCGACGATGCGGCAGTGGCGCAGGTCGTCCCTGGCGGCGACGAGCGCGGCCTTCGCCGCCTCCAGCGCGGCGCGCGCGCTGTCGCGGGCGGACAGCGTGCCGTCGAGCGCGTCCTGCGAGACGGCGCGCGTCGAGACGAGCTTGAGGTGGCGCGCGTAGCTGAGCTCCGCGTAGCCGAACTCGGCCGTGCATTCCGCGACCTTCGCCTCCGCGTTCTTCACCGCCGCCTCGTACTGCACCGCGTCGATGCGGTAGAGGAGGTCTCCCTTCTTCACCATCCTGCCGTTCTCGAAGGCGACCTCCAGGAGCTCGCCGGAGACCTGAGGGACGACGTCGACCTTGGCGACGGGCACGACGCGCCCTGGATACGTCCTGACCGGCCTGTCCTCGACCGCCTTCACCTCGGTGACCGGCAGCGTTATGCTGGCTGCGTCGTCCGCCGCAACCGCCGCCGTCGCGAGCGCCGCCGCTGCCGCGGCCAGCGCGATCCTCCTACTGATGCCCAGGCATCCCCCGGTGTTCGATGTCATGTCCGTCTTGTCTCCGATTCGTTCCGTGCAGAGCGCCGCCCGCCTGGTCGCGGACGGCGAAATGAGCACCTATTATACCATATACGGCGGAGGCCTGTTCTCGCTTCGCGCACGGATTGGTGGAATCGCGTCTTCCAGAAACAGACCCCATTGACTTACGCCGCCGGGTTTTGGTAAACTACGCACCTGTTGGCAAATTGGCGAGATAGCTCAGTTGGTAGAGCGCAGGACTCATAAGCCTAAGGTCAAGGGTTCGATCCCCTTTCTCGCCACCATCACTTTCGAAAGGAACAGAAGAAAATGAAGATGACCTGGCAGCCGTCGAAGATCAAGCGGAAGAGGAAAATCGGCTATCGCGCCCGCCGCGCGACCAAGGGAGGGCGCAAGATCCTCGCCGCCCGCCGCGCGAAGGGGCGCAAGCGCCTCACGCAGGTCTGAGGGCGCCAAGATGTCCACGAGGCTCCCCGGCGCGAGATACAGGCGTATCTTCGACCGGGGACGTTCCGAGAAGGGGCGTCTCCTCGTCGCGTGGCATCTTTCGGCAGACGACGCCGACCGGAAGGCCGGCGTCGTCGTTTCCAAGAAGAGCTTCCACGACGCCGTCGACCGCAACCGCGCCAAGCGCCTGATGCGCGAGGCATACCGCCTCCTCGTGAAGGAGAACGCCGTGCCGGAGAAGACCGAGTGGATCCTGATCGGGCGCTCGTTCATGAAGGGCAGGAAGGTCCAGGATGTTGTCGAAGATCTTCGTCGCGTGTGTGCGCGCGTATCAGGTCACGCTCAGTCCGCTGTTCGGTGACTGCTGCCGCTTCACCCCGAGCTGCTCGAACTACATGATCGAGGCCATCCAGATCCACGGAGCCGGGAAGGGCGTCTGGCTCGGTTTGAAGCGGCTCCTCCGCTGCCATCCGTTCGGCAAGAGCGGGTATGATCCCGTTCCGGGAAAGAGTTGAGAAGAATCGAGATGAGACGAAGAGGCGACGTGAGAGACATGAGGGGCGGGAGAGACGTGAGGTCCTCTCGTCGCTCCTGTCGCTCAAGTCTCTCGGCTGTTGCTCATGTCTCTCCTGTCTCTCAAGTCGCTCCCGTCGCCTCGGCCTTTGTCTTTTGTCTTTTGTCCTTTGTCCTAACCCAATCTTAAACCCAATCTTAAACCCCTAACCCTACCATGAACAAGACCGAAAAGATCATCTGCCTTCTGCTGGGCGCGGCGCTCGCCTGGTACATCTTCACCGAGACCGGACGCTCCCGCGAACGCGCGAAGCTCGCCGCCGAGCAGGCCGCGATCGCCGCGACGAACGCCGTCGAGACCACGACGGCCGCCGCGTCGGCTGGCCCATACGGCGCGCCGGGGACGTCGCGCCCTACCGATGTCGGCGTGGCCGGCGGCAAAACCACGGACGCGGTCGCCGCGCCGTCGGTAGGGCGCGATGACCCCATCGCGCCGCAAAACCCGCCCGCGCGCGTCCTGCCGACGGTGCCGGAGAAGGTCGTCACGCTCGAGAACGACGACGTGAAGCTCG
>CAVCXQ010000044.1:0-7641 GCA_963606275.1 uncultured Muribaculaceae bacterium
CTTCACCTACTCCGGCGACGCGCTCGTGCGCGTGTCGACGCCAGACCCCGCCGTCTTCGTCGAGCTCTTCCAGGAGGGCGCGGGCGTCTCCCGCCGCCTCGTCCGCGCCGTGCGCCACGACGGCGGCCGCGCCTCGACGAACGAATACGCCTACGCCGGGCTGCCGCGCCCAGGCACGCGGAGGACTCCCCCGTCGCTCGCGGACGCCCTCGCCGGCGAGCCCCCCGCCGGCCTCGCCCGGCCGTCGTGCCCCGCCTCCGGCGGCGCGTCCGAAGTCCCGGTGCTCGTCCGCAAGACCGACGCCAACGGGCTCTCGGCGTTCTACGAATACGACCGGCTCTCGGACGCGCCGAAGGCCTGGTGCCGGAGCATGCGGATGGACGGCGGGCTCTTCGCGTCCGCGTTCTCCTACTACGACGGCTGCTCCGTGGAGAGCGCGGCGACCGGCGCCGGCGTCGCGACGACGCTGCGGCGCTTCGACTCCAGCCTCCGAGAGACGACGCGCTCGTCCGGAGGCGAGACGACGCTAACCGCCTACGACGCGGCGGGGAACGCCGCGTGGACGGTGCGCACCAACGCCCTGCACTCGCTCTCCGTCCTCAGGACGTTCGACTCCCTGCACCGCGTCGCGTCCGTCGCCACGGCGTTCGACGCCGGGCCGTCGGCGTCCGACGCCTCGCAAGTCGAGTGGGACGGCGTTCGCGGCGTCCCGCGCCGCGTCGCCACGCCGGAGGGGCGCGTCCGCGAGTGGACGACGAACGGCGCGGACGTAGTCGTCTTCGGCGCGGGACGCGGCGACGGCCGCCTCGTCACGCGCCTGGTCGGCGGCGCGTCGGGACGCCCGACGGCGATGGTCTCGCCCGACGGATGGCGCATGGAGGTCGCCTACTCCGCCGACGGACGCGTCGCCGCCGTCGAGGCGGAGGGCCTGCCGCGCATGGAGCTCGCCTACGACGCGCTCGGCCGCGTAGCGTCCGTGACGCGCCCCGGCCCCGGCGGCGCGGAGCGCGTGACGCGGTTCGTCCGCAACTGGCGCGGACGCCCGACCGAGGTCGTGCTCCCCGACGGCGCGGCGGAGCGCTTCGCCTACGACGGGGAGGGCGCGAGGGCCGTCAGCCGCACGGACGCGCTCGGGCGCGAGGACGTCTACCGCTGGACGCTCGGGCTCCCAGTCCACGCCGCGCGAGTCTCCGGCGGCGTGACCAACGCTCTCTTCTCAGTCTCGCACGACCTGCGGCTAAACGTCGTCGCCGTCGCCGACCCTCTCGGACGGAAGGCGGAGTCATACGTCCTCGACGAATGCGGGCGCGTGGTCGCGGCGACGAACCTTGAGGGACAGGTCATGACGCTCCGCTACGCGCTTGGCGACATGGTGGAGGCCGAGACGCGCTTCGACGGGACGTCCGTCTCCTTCGCCTACGACCGCGCCGCGAACCTCGCCGAGGCGGCCTTCCCCGGCGAGACGCTGCGCTTCGGCCGCGACCGCGACGGACTGCTCGTCTCGGCGGCGAGCTCCGCCGGCGTCGTCTCAAACGTCTACGACGCCGCGACGGGATGGCTCGATGCCTCGCGCGGCGCGGACGGGAACTGGGTGCGGTTCGTCCGCTCCGACGGCGGCGCCGTGACTTCGACCGTGTCCGTCGCCGGGACGACGACGCACGCCATCGACGCGGCGGGGCGGCGCGTCCGGACGACGAGCGCGGCGGGGACGATTTCGTTCGGCTACTGTCCGTGGAACGGACTTCTCGCGGCGGTCACGAACGCGAACGGCGTCGTCGCGGAATACGCCTACGACGTGGCTGACCGCGTGACGAACGTCGTCTGGACGGCGGCTGACGAGACGGCCATAGGCGGTTTCCGCTACGCCTACGACGCGGCGGGTCGCGTCGTCGAGCGGGAGCACCGGCTCGGGACGGGCCGCTTCGACCGCGCCTATGCGTACGACGCGCTAGACCGCCTCGTCGCGGACGGCGACATCCTGTATGAATACGACGCGGCGGGCAACCGCACGGCGAAGCGCGGCGGCAAGGACGGCGACGTCGCCTACGCGCTCGGCGACGGCGACCGCCTCGCGTCGTGGACGGGCGGGGCGTACGAGCACGACGCGGCGGGGTGCGTCACGAGGATCGTGCGCGGCGGCACGACGCTCGACCTGACGTGGAACGGAGTCTACCAGCTCGTCTCGGTCGCCACGAACGGCGTGTTCGCGGAGTCATACGAATACGACGCACTCGGCCGTCGCGTCTCGACGACGAACGCAGAGGGGGCTGAGCGTCACGTCTACGACGAGAGCTGGCAGGTGATAGCCGACGTCGACGAAGACGGTGTGGTGTTGCGCTCCTACGTCTGGGGTGAGGGCATCGACCGTCTGCTCGCGGTAAAGGTCGGCGGTCGCACCTACACCGCGCTCACGGACGTCCAGGGGACGGTCTGGGGCTACGCGGACGAAGGTGGAGCGGTAGTCGCTCGCTGGACTTATGACGCCTGGGGCAACGTGCTGTCGGAGGAGATCGCGTCGTCGGCCCAGGCGTTGCGCACGGTGCGCTACCGCTTCCAAGGGCGCGAGCGCTCGGCGGCGACGGGGCTGGTCAACTTCCGGATGAGGTGGTACGACCCCGTGACGGGCCGCTGGCTCTCGAAAGACCCCATCGGGCTTAATGGCGGTCTGAACCTGTATGCGTTTTGCGATGAAGACCCTGTGAATCGGACGGATTCCTTTGGCTGTTGGGCGATAGCTATTGGGGGAGGAGGCTCGGCAGGGGCTGGTGCAGCAGGCAGCGGAGGATCAGGAATAGTCATTGGTTATTCGTCCAAAAACGGATTCCAGATAGGTTCCTATCAAACTGGTTCTGTCGGCTATAATGTTGGGGCCGGAGCCTCATTTGGAACTGTCGTTACAATAGCACCATTTGCGGATGACGTTTGCGATCTGTCAGGGACATCGCAGACCGTGGGAGGAAGCGTTGGATTGGGTCTTGGGCTTTCCGTAGAGGGAGGAATTCCCTTGAATGGAACATCCGGAGGCGTTTCTGTTTCCATTTCCGGGGGTGCCAGTGTTGGCGCAGGAAAACATTCCATGACAACAGAGACATGGGTTCAGAAATGGTAATTCAACATCCCGCGTTTGTTGCCTTTGCCATCCTGCTTGCTCTCATCGGGGTTGCGAGCATGGTGTTTTATTTCCTGATCATGACATTTGGGATACGGAAATACAGGCTTGCCTTGCGGGAGATGGGGTTGTGCGAAAACAGGAGTACATCATGCTTCGTGAACGAGAAGTCATATCCCTCTCGAAACAAGAAAGTGTCCACACTGCTTTTCATTATACGATCTTGTTCTTCTGATTTGCCGGCCTGTCGCCGATTTGGACGATTCTTGTTTGTGGTTGTCACGCCCTTTGTTATTTCAGTCATAGCACTGCTCGGGGCAGGGTTGTTTGCGCAGGGAATCGGTCTCGTGCTTGGCGTGCGTCATTTGCTTTGGGGCATGGTGGAAGATCGAACGTGCAGAATCATTTGCGTTGGAATTGGCATCGTGTATTTCTCGCTTATGCTTTGGTGGATGTTTTTGTGCTCGTCTAGATTGATAAGGGTGCGAAACTTCATTAGACGCAGTCATTCGTTGAGAGCTTGACAGTGACGGGTTCACGCCGCAAGGCGAGAACCCGTCACTGTCAAGAATGGGAGGAGTGCTGTGAGAAATCCACTGCGCAAGATTGACAGTCCGTTTCTTCGGGTCCTCCTGGCGTTGACCATTGACGTCCTTGTCTTCGCGTCCGTGTTGGCGTCGTTGACGAAATGGAATGACATATCCATTAGAAGGGTTTCGCAGATCTTTGATTTCCTTCTCCTTGCGGTGATCGGGTTTTTCGTGAGCCCCACCATGGCGGTTGCTGAAGCGCTTGGGACGCGACCGACGCTTCTGCTGTCTGTGATCGGATTCCTGATCGCCATTGTCGCATTTCTCGTTCAGGTCAAGTCGAAAAGACTGTTGCCATGCTGCGTGGCATTCCTGGTCTATGTCCTTTTCGCGTATCTCTCGCTCAAGATGCTCGAGAAGTCCATATGACCAGGGCTGGCGGAAGACAACCATGCCTATGTCATGCAAGAGGAGACGAACGCGACGTCGGGCGGTGAAAAAGGTGGCCAATGAATGAGAAGAAACTTAGAAACGGAAAGAAGTGTTGGGATGAAGATTGTTCGAGAGACGATGAGGCTGGGCTTGTGTTCGCCGTCCTTGGCGCACTGCTCGTCCCCTGGCTGGACGTATGGACAGGGGCTTTGTTCAGATGACGGCACTCGGACATATGCGAACGCCATGCCATAGACGTGCGCGGATGACGCTTTTCGTTCTTGCAATGGCGATCGCCGTGCCATCTGCCGCTGCCCTTCGGACGAACGTCGTCGAGCGGAGCTACGACAGGTTCGGTCGGCTGCGTCCGTGGCTGACGGACGCCTCGGCGAACGCGGCGGCGCGCGCGGCGCTGGACGCGGCGGCGCGGCTGATGTCGTCCGACGGCCGCGCTCTCGCGCGCATCGCCGACGTCGTCGCCGGCGACGGCGACTGGATGCGAACATGAAGCCGCGGTGGGGGATTTTTCTTGCACTTGCGGACAGTGCGCAAGATATGATATACTACACGCCACTTGAGGGCTATTAGCTCAGTTGGTTAGAGCGCTTCCTTGACATGGAAGAGGTCAGTGGTTCGAATCCACTATAGCCCACCCTCCCACAAGAGAAATCGGACGGCGCGGCGGGCTATTGCCATTTTGAAGGGCGATGTGGTATAATTGAACTTTCGCTTCGAGCCGATGGCGGGCGCGAGATTCCGCACCCGCCGATATCAAAGACCAATGCGAGAGCGCCAACCATTCCGCCTCACGGCGAAACGCGGAAGTCGAAGCGTCGGCCGGTGAACGGGTGCGTGAACACCAGCCGCACCGCCCGCAGGTGAAGTCCGTCCGCCTTCGCCGCGCCATACTTCACGTCGCCCACCACCGGATGCCCCGCCTCGCTGAAATGCACCCGGATCTGGTTCTTGCGCCCCGACTTCAGGAACACCTCCACCCTGGTCGTCCGCCCGTCGTTCGACAGCTGCCGCCACTCGGTGCGCGCTAGCTTGCCGAGCGCCGGGTCCTCCACGCTCGACACCTTCATCGTCCGGGGGTCGTCGCGGAGATAGCTCTCGAACACGCCGCACGCCTCCTTCATCACCCCCTGCACCCGCACCCGGTAGGTCTTCTCCGTCAGCTCGTTCCAGCGCTCGCGCACCGCCTCCGCCAGCCGCTCGCTCTTCGCGAACATCATCACCCCGCTCGTCTCGCGGTCGAGGCGGTGGACGAGCCAGACGCGCCTCTGGCTCCGCGCCTGCCCCTTGCGGACGTAGCAGTTCAGGTAGTTCTCCGCCGTCGCCTGCGACTCGCGCGCCGCGCGGCCGTGCAGGCGCGTGTGCGTCGTCAGCAGCCCGGCGGGCTTGTCGATCACGATGAGGTCGCCGTCCTCGTGGAGGATCTCGAACGGAAGATGCCGCGACTTCACTTCCGCCGCCCGCCCTTCCCCGGCTCCGCCGCGCCGCGCGAAAGCACCTCGCACCCGCCCTCGGTCACGAGCACCAGGTCCTCGATGCGCACGCCCAGGTCGCCTTCGAGATATATCCCCGGCTCAATCGTCAGGCACATCCCCGGCTTGAGCGTCCACTTGCTCTTCGCGGACGCCGTAGGACCCTCGTGGATCTCGTAGCCGACGCCATGCCCGAGGGAGTGTCCGAAGCACTTGCCGAAACCGCCCTTGCGTATGACGTCGCGCGCCACCTTGTCGAGAGCCCTGCCGCTCATGCCGGGGCGCACGGCGGCGATCGCCGCCGCGTTAGCCTCCGCCACCAGCGCGTGGACGCGGCGGTAGAGCGCGGACTGTCTCTTCGGCGGGATGTTGCGCGTCAGGTCGCCGCAGACGCCGCCGAGGCGGACGCCCAGGTCGACGAGCACGCCCTCGCGTCCGTCCCAGACCGTGTCGTCCGGCACGTGGTGGCACTCCGCCGCGTTCGCGCCGACGCAGACGATGGTGTCGAACGCCTCGCCGTCGCCTCTCTCGACCATCAGCTTCTTGACGACGCGGGCCATGTCGCGCTCGGTCATGCCGGCGCGGAAGCGCGCGGACGCCTCGTTCCAGATCTCGACGGTCAGCCGCTCGGCGGCGCGGACGCGCTCCAGCTCGTCCGCCGTCTTCACCGCCCGCGCCTCCAGGAGGTCGCGCGCTACGTCGACGAACTTCGCGCCGCGCGGCGCAAGCCTCCGCAGCTCCAGGAACTTCGAGTGAGGGATCGACGACTCGTAGCCGATGCGGCGGCCGGACAACTTCAGCCCCTTCAGGTCGCGGCACTTCAGCGACGGCGCGACCCGCCTCACCATCGGCGCATAGCGGAAATCCGTGTAGAGGACCGGCCGTCGGGCGTCCGCCGTCGGACGTCCTCGCCCCGTCGTCATCGCCCCCGGCACGAGCAGGACGGCGTTGTCGCAGTCGACGCCGGAAAAGGCGCGGACGTTCGGCGGCGTGCAGACGGCCACGGCGTCCAGCCGCCGCCGCCGGGCGAGCGCGGAAATCTCGCCGAGCCTCGTCTCCTCCGAAGCCGCCACGGCTAGAACTTCCTCTTGTGCGCGAGGACCATGAAGACGGCCGCGAGGGCGCCCGCGAGCAGGCACGAAAGCCCCATCAGCACGGCGAAGGCGTGCGCGTAGCCCTGCAGCGGCAACCCGATGTTCATGCCGTAGATGGACGCGACGAGCGTCGGCACGGCGAGGAAGATCGTCGCCGTCGTCAGGTACTTCATCACGTTGTTGAGGTTGTTGTTGATCAGCGAGGCGAAGGTGTCGAGCGTGCCGTTGAGGACGCTCGCGTGGATCGTCGCCGTCTCGAGCGCCTGCTGGTATTCGACCATCGCGTCCTCGAGGTAGTCGCGGTCGTCCTCCGAGAGCGTCAGCTGCCGCGCCGTGTTCGCGCGCGCGAGCGCGATCGTGTCCGCCTTCAGCGACGTCGTGAAGTAGACGAGCGTCTTCTCGATCTGGAAGAGCTTGAGGATGACCTCGTTGGAGATCGACTCGTGAAGCTCGTCCTCGAGCGCCGAGGTGCGCACGTGGATGTCGTTGATGTATCGCAGGAAGAGCACCGCCGCGTGCCAGAGGAGGCGGAAGGCGAAGCGATACTTGTCCGACGGCGGGCAGACGCGGCGGATCTGGTCGAGGAACGCCGTCGTCACCGGGGTCTGGGCGCTGCAGACGGTGATGACCGAGAAGCCGGAGAGGATGATGCCGAGAGGGACGGTCAGGTAGGGAGAGACGGCCTCCTCCTCGTCCTCCGGCGGCACCGGGCGCGGCACGTGGATGATGAGCAGCGTGGCGTCGTCCTCGTAGTCGAAGCGAGGACGCTCGCCGGCGTCGAGCGGGTCGGTCAGGAAGTCGCGCGGGATCTGGCAATAGGTCAGCACCGCCTCGAGCTCCGTCGTCGACGGGTCGACCAGGTTTATCCAGCACGACGACGCGAACTCGGTGGCCTCGCGCAGCCCCCCGTTCTCCCACCTGTATATCGTCATCATGCCTAAACCCTCCTAATTCCCCAATTCCCTAATTCGCTAATTCGCTAATTCACT
>CAVCXQ010000045.1:0-7640 GCA_963606275.1 uncultured Muribaculaceae bacterium
AGAAGTTTAACATAGTTATAACCCAAAAGGAAACTAAATGAACAAGATGAAGAAGACGCTGGCGGCGATGTCGATCCTCGTGGGGACGTGCGTCGCGCCGATGGCCGCAGTCCAGTCCCTCGCGCAGGGGCTCACCGACGAGCAGGGCAACGCAGTCGAGTCCGACGCGGCGAAGCCCGCGCAGTCCGGCGGCGGTTTCTACGACATCGTCTTCGGCTCGGGCGTCGTCGGCTTCCTGCTCTGGGCGGCGCTGTTCGGCGACGGCGCGGCGGCGATCTACTTCGCGTTCGACTCCTTCATCCTGATCAAGCCGGACAAGCTCATGCCGAAGCGCCTGCTGGACGGCGTCCAGAACGCGATGATGGAGGGCGACGTGGTCAAGGCGATGGAGATCTGCGACCAGAACCCGTCGGCGATGGCGTCGATCGTCAAGGCGGCGTTCCAGCACATCGAGGAGGGCTTCGAGGCGATCCAGGAGGCGGTGACGGCGGCTTCCGACCTCGAGCAGGAGAAGATCCAGCAGCGGCTGAACTGGATCGCGGTGTGCGGCAACCTCGGCCCGTCGCTCGGACTGCTCGGCACGGTGCAGGGCATGATCCTGACCTTCCAGGACCTCGCGGCCGGCGGCGCCGGCGACGCGGCGTCGCTCGCGAACTCGATCGGACAGGCCCTCTGGACGACGGCCGCCGGACTTATCGTGTCCATCCCGTCCACCTCGATCTTCTACTCGATGCGCAACAAGGCCAACCGCCTCATCCTGAAGATGACCGCGATGACCATGGAGATCCTCAACGGACTGCGCAACGTGTCCGTCGAGGGCGGCGAGGAGGGCGCGGAAGCGCAGGCGTGAGAGAATAATCGAATAGTCGAATAATCGAATAATCGAATTGGCGAATTGCAAATTGCAGATTTCAAATTAGCGAATTAGCGAATTAGTGAATTGCGAATCAGTGAATTGGCGAATTGCGAATTGGTGAATTGGTGAATTGGCGAATCAGTGAATTGCGAATCGCGAAAGTTCGAATGATCGAGTAATCGAATGGCAAGGAAACCGCAGGAGAACCCGCAGCTCGACATGACGCCGATGATCGACGTCGTGTTCGAGCTCATCATCTTCTTCGTCGTCACGCTCACGGAGGCGCAGAAGAAGGACGAGACCATCGAGCTCGAGGACGGGCGGCACGGCATCGTGCTCACGCCGGAGGAGCTGCCGCCGACGCACATGATGATCGACATCGCCAGCCGCGACAAGAACGGCAAGCGGCTGCCGCGCGGGCGCATCTCGATGGGCGACCGCGACATCACGCCGGACGAGATCGGCCGCCGCGTCAAGGAGAGGATGCGCAAGATCGGGGAGTTCCCGGTCCTCATCCGCGCCGACTACGACGTCCGCCACGCCGACGTCGCGCGCGTCATGAACGCCTGCACCGCCAACGGGATCTGGAAGATCTCCTTCGTGGCGACGGCGGAGGACAAGCGCTCGAAGCCGGGGCATCCGGCGCGTCCGCGCCTGGAGGCGCTCAAGAGGAGGGCGAGGTAGACATGGCCCGCAAGCCGCAGGACAACCCGCAGCTCGACATGACGCCGATGATCGACGTCGTCTTCGAGCTGATCATCTTCTTCGTCGTCACCATCAAGCAGGAGGACACGCTCTCCCGGCTGAACGCGAACCGGCCCGCGCCGTCCGCCGGCGCCGCGTCGAGCGAGTCCGATACGACTGTGACCATCGAGGTCGGCAAGGGCTACGACTCGAACGGCGTGCTTGTCTACAACAAGCGCGTCGTCAAGCGCAGGGAGCTCGACCAGAACCTGCGCGAGGTCGCGCGCACCTCGACCAAGACGCCGATCATCGTCAAGTGCTCGGAGGACTCCCCGCACAAGGCGCTGGTCGACGTCCTCGACATCTGCTACCAGAACCGCCTATACAGCGTGAGCATCTTCACGCTCTAGCGCGGCGGAAGGGCAAGGGAACTTAACCGGAGGCAAGGCATGGCTGAGGACTACGACGAGAACGCGGCCGAGGAGGAGGCCCTGAACGCGGAGGAGCTCTTCGAGGAGCGCAAGGCCGCGATCGACGCGGCGTTCGAGGAGAAGGGGTTCTTCCGCCGCATGGCGGACATGGTGGTCGGGCTTTCGAAGCCCCATTCGTCCGGCGAGTACAAGCTCGCGAGGATCGAGCTCCAGCGGCTTGCCGCGCCGATCCTGGCGGTCTCCATCCCCGTGCTGGCGTTCGTCGCGCTCATCGTCATCACCGCAGTCCAGAGCCAGACCGAGCGCAAGATCGAGGTCGAGGTCGCCCGCTCGCAGGAAGAGGAGCCGGAGCTCGAGGCCGAGCCGGAGCCGGAGGACATCGACGAGCCGCCGCCGCCGCCGGAGGAGATGGTCGACATCCAGGTCGACGTGCAGACGGTGGGCCCCGTGTCCGACATGGTCGCGCCGCGCGCGGCCGTCGCCACCGCGGGGCCGGTGTCCGTGAAGCCCGCCGCCCAGGAGTCCGTCGCCCTCGTCAAGTCTCCCGTCAAGATGAGGTCGATGGCCGGCTCGCGCAACCCCGGCACCATCGGCGCGATGACCAAGGGCGGGTCGAGCTACGGCGACCCGACCACCGAGGCGGCCGTCCTCAAGGCCCTGAGGTGGCTGAAGAAGACCCAGCGACCCGACGGCAGCTGGGGCGGCGGGCTAAACCCGGTCTCCAACACCGGCCTCGCCATCCTCGCCTACCTCGCGCACGGCGAGACCCCGGCGCAGTCCAAGGAGTTCGGCGAGACCGTCCAGAAGGCGATGCAGTATCTCATCGACGCGCTCACGAAGAGGAAGGACAAGACGGGACGCGAGGTCGTGTCCTTCAAGGGCGTCGACGGCAACGAATACGCCACGCTGATCGCCACCTACGCGCTCTGCGAGTCCTACGGCATGACGCGCAACCCGAACACCAAGATCGTCGCCATGCAGACGCTGCAGCGCATCGTCGACAACCAGTCGCCGACCGGCGGATGGGACTACGGGTTGAACCGCGAGTCGACGCGCGACGACATGTCCTTCGAGGGCTGGGCCCTGCAGGCGATCAAGGCCGGCAAGATGGCGGGCCTCGAGCCGGAGGGTCTCGACGCCTGCATCAAGAAGGCGATCAAGTGCCTCAAGACGCGCAACTTCAGGAACGGCGGCTTCAACTACACCGCCGGCGGGGCGCCGACCGGCCTGACGGCGACCGGCTGCCTCGCCATGCAGCTCCTGGGCTACGGCAACGAGAAGGAGGTCAAGGAGGCCCTCGACACCATGCGCGCCTGGACGCCGTCCTTCGACGGCGAGAAGGGCAAGCCGCTCCGGGAGGGACTGCCGTCCACGAACCCGCAGTACTACTGCTACTACGCCTCGCAGTGCAAGTACCAGGCCGGGATGTGCGCCGGCGCGACGCCGGAGAACGTCAAGGCGTGGCAGGACTGGAACGTCGCGATGAAGGCCCTCTACCCGAGCACCATCATCGACCCCGGCGAGACCATCGACGGGCCGGACGGCAAGCCGCGCAAGATCGGCTACTGGACATACAACGACGCCACCTGCGGCGGCAAGAGCGCCACCACCATGGCGACCTGCCTCGCCGCCCTCCAGATGATGGTCTACTACCGCTACCTGCCGACCACCAAGCTCGAGGCCGGCAAGGTCAACGCCGACGCCGCCGGCGACGACGCCGGAGGCTCCGACAAGAAGAAGTCCAACGACCTCGAGATCGAGGTGGACATCTAGGATGGACCAGATACTCCAGCTGCTCGTCCAGAACGGCTACGTCGACGAGGCCGGCGCGAAGGACTTGGAGGACCTCGCCAAGACCGAGTCCAAGACCACGCGCCAGCTCGTGATCGACCAGGGGGTGCTCGACGAGGACTCCCTGCTCGCCGCGATGGCCGCCTACCAGGACTCCGAGCTCGTCGACCTCGGCTCGATGACCATCGACACCGAGGTCACCGAGGCCATCCCCGCGTCCACGGCGAGGATGTACAACGTCTTCCCGGTCGCCGCCGACGCGACGTCCGTCACCCTCGCCACCTTCGACCTCGTCGACCCGCGCATCTCCGACGAGATCCTGTTCACGCTCTCCAAGGAAGTCCGCTTCGTCTTCGCGCGCGAGAAGGACGTGATGGACCGCATCGCCCAGTACTACGGCGACGCGAACGCCTCGGTGGCGGACATGATCAAGGCCCTCGGCGAGGGCATGAGCGACGACGAGGCGCTCGCCGCCGGCGCCGGCGCGAACGACATCGCGTCCATGGAGAGCGCCGCGAACTCCAACGCGATCATCCGCTTCGTCAACCTCGTCCTCTACCAGGGCGTCGTCGACCACGCCGCCGACATCCACATCGAGCCGTTCGAGAAGGAGCTGAAGATCCGCTACCGCGTCGACGGCGCGCTCTACGCGATGAAGGCCCCGGACGTGAAGATGGCCCCGGCGATCATCTCCCGCGTCAAGATCCTCGCCGGGCTGAACATCGCCGAGCGCCGCGTCCCCCAGGACGGACGCATCGCGCTCACCGTAGCCGGCCGCCCGGTCGACCTCCGCGTCTCCTGCCTGCCCACCGCCTTCGGCGAGTCGGTCGTGATGCGAATCCTCGACCAGACGACGACCTCGCTCGACCTGGAGAACATCGGGCTCCCGGAGGACGTCTACGAGCAGATCACCATGGACGTCGAGAAGCCCAACGGCATCTTCATCGTCACCGGCCCGACCGGCTCCGGCAAGACGACGACGCTCTACTCCGTCCTCCGCCGCATCAACCAGATCGACACCAAGCTTCTCACCGCCGAGGAGCCGGTCGAATACAACGTGGACGGCATCGTCCAGGTGCCGATCGACGCGCGCGCCGGCAACACCTTCGCCCGCGTCCTCCGCGCCTTCCTCCGCCAGGACCCCGACGTCATGATGGTCGGCGAGATCCGCGACCTGGAGACGGCCGAGATCGCCGTCCAGGCCGCCCTCACCGGCCACTTCGTGTTCTCGACCCTGCACACCAACGACGCCGCCGGCGCCGTCATGCGCCTCGTCGACATGAACGTCGCGCCCTACCTGCTCGCCTCCACCCTGGAGGCCGTCCTCGGGCAGCGCCTCGTGCGCACCTGCTGCAAGGAGTGCAAGCAGGCCTACGAGCCGGACGACGAGACGCTCGCCCGCATCGAGATGACCCGCGACCAGATCGGCGGACGCCCGTTCTACTTCGGACAGGGCTGCAAGACCTGCAACGGCACCGGCTACAAGGGACGGAAGGGCGTCTTCGAGTACCTCAGGATGTCCAACCCCATCCGCGAGCTCGTCAACGACAAGGCCCCGACGCTCATCATCCGCGAGAAGGCCCGCGAGCTCGGCATGCGCACCATGCGCGAGGACGGCATCCGCTCCATCCTCGACGGATACACCACCGTCGACGAAGTCCTCCGCTACACCTAGCGATGGCCGCGGCGGAGAAAGACGGCGCGCCGGAGACAGTCGAGGGCACGATCACCTCCGTCGTCTACCACAACGACGACAACGGCTACACCGTCCTCCACGTCGAGACCCCGAGCGAGTTCGAGCTCGCGAGAAGCCCGGAGATAACCGTCGTCGGACGCACCCAGGCCGTCTGGGAGGGCGAGGACGTCAAGGCCGAGGGGCAGTGGGTGACGGACAAGGTGCACGGCCGCCAGTTCAAGGCGACCTCTCTGACCTGCATCGCCCCGCGCTCCCTGAAGGGCGTCGAGCGCTACCTCGCCTCCGGGCTCATCAAGGGCATCGGCCCGGTGCTCGCCAAGCGCATCGTCGAGACCTTCGGCGACGACACCATGCACGTCCTCCAGTACCAGTCCGCCCGGCTCTCCGAGGTCCCCAAGCTCGGGGCCGCCAAGATCCGGCAGATCCGCGAGAGCTGGCACGCCAACGAGTCCATGCGCGAGAACCTCATCTTCGGGCAGACCTACGGCATCTCCGTGACCAAGATGACCAAGATCGTCCGCAAGTACGGGCCCGACGCCATCGCCATCGTCAAGGCCGACCCCTACCGGCTCTGCCGCGACATCTGGGGGATAGGCTTCGCGACGGCGGACAAGATAGCGCTTTCCGTCGGCATCCCGAAGGACTCCCCGCTCCGCGCCCGCGCCTCTGTGAGCTACGCGCTGGAGACGGAGGCGGACGACGGCGGGCACTGCTGGACGTTCGAGAACGACCTTCTGCTTCGCGCCCACGAGCTGACCGAGATCCCGCTGGAGGTGCTGTCTTCCGCGCTTGCGGACGAGGTCGCGGACGGGCGCGTGGTCGCCGAGCCGCCGCGTCCCGGCGAGCCGGAGACGGCCCCGCGCCGCGTCTACCTGAAGTCGCTCTACTACTCGGAGCGCGACGTCGCCGCGCGGGTGCGGGCGATCCTCGACGCGCCGCGCTCGTTCGCCGCGTTCGACCCGGGGAAGGCCGTCGCCTGGTGGCAGTCGCGCCAGCGCTTCGAGCTCGCCGAGCGCCAGCGCGAGGCCCTCGTCAGCTCGCTGTCGTCCAAGTTCTCCGTCATCACCGGCGGGCCGGGCGTCGGCAAGACCACCATCGTCCGCGCCCTCGTCGAGATCTTCGGCGCGAAGAGGCTGAAGGTCGTCCTCGCCGCGCCGACCGGACGCGCCGCCAAGCGGATGTCGGAGTCCGTCGGCGCGCCGGCGCAGACGATCCACCGCCTGCTGAAGTGGAACCCGGTGACAAACCGCTTCACCTTCGACGCGGACAACCCCCTCGATGGCGACGTCTTCGTGTTCGACGAGACCTCGATGATCGACGTGCGGCTCGCGTGCGACCTGCTGAAGGCGATCCCCGACAGCGCGAGCGTCGTCTGGGTCGGCGACACCGACCAGCTTCCGTCCGTCGGCCCGGGCTCCGTCCTCGGCGACCTCATCAAGTCCGGCGCGATGCCGGCGACGCGGCTCGACTTCATCTTCCGCCAGGACGTCGCCGGGCTGATCGTGAAGAACGCGCACCACGTGAACGCCGGCGAGCCCCTTGAGGTCGCGCGCGGCGAGAGCGACTTCTACTTCGTGCGCTGCGAGGACCCGGAGCTCTGCGTCCGCCGCGCCATCGACTTCATGACCACGCGGATCCCGCGCAAGTTCGGGATGGACCCGCTGCGCGACGTGCAGGTGCTCACGCCGATGCGGAGGAACGTGCTGGGCACGGACAACCTCAACGTCGAGCTGCAGAAGGCGCTCAACCCGACTGGCGACTCGGTGCGGCGCGGCGGGACGCTCTTCCGGGTCGGCGACCGCGTCATGCAGCTGAGGAACGACTACGACAAGGACGTGTTCAACGGCGACGTGGGCTTCGTGCAGGCGGTGAGCGAGGAGGACCGCGCGCTGGTGGCGGTCTTCGACGGACGCCCGGTGCGCTACGACGCCGGCGACCTGGACGAGCTTGCGCTCGCCTACGCGACGACGATCCACAAGTCGCAGGGCAGCGAGTATCCTGCGGTGATCGTGCTGGTGCACACGCAGCACTACGTGATGCTGCAGCGGAACCTGCTCTACACGGCGATCACGCGCGGGCGGCGGCTGGTGCTGCTGATCGGGGTGCCCTACGCGGTCGACCGGGCGATCCAGACGAACACGGTGCGCGAGCGCCGCACCTCCCTCGCCGAGCGCCTGTCGCG
>CAVCXQ010000046.1:0-7565 GCA_963606275.1 uncultured Muribaculaceae bacterium
AGCCGTGCAACGACCTGTCGCGCGGGTGCTCCGTCGAGGACATCGTCAACACCGTAGCCATGACGGCGGTCCAGGCCTCCGGCTCCTGACGTTAGGCGCGACGCGGCAGGGCGCGACAACGCGGGCGAGCGGGACGCTCGCCCCTACCGGGCGACGCAATCACGGGCGGCAGCCCTACGGTCGGTAGGGCGCGACGTCCTCGGCGCGCCGCGGACAGGGCGCGGCGGTAGGGCGCGACGTCCTCGGCGCGCCGCCTACTCCCACTCGATCGTAGCCGGCGGCTTGGAGGAGACGTCGTAGACGACGCGGTTGATGCCGCGCACCTCGTTGATGATCCGGTTCGAGATCGTCGCCAGCGTCTCGTAGGGCAGCCGCGTCCAGTCCGCCGTCATCGCGTCGATGGAGTCCACCGACCTGATCGCGCACGTGTATTCGTAGGTGCGCTGGTCGCCCATCACGCCGACGGACTTCACCGGCAGCAGCACGGCGAAGGTCTGCCAGATCGACTTGTAGTCGGGCAGCTTCTTCACCTCCTCCTGGACGCGCAGGTCGGCCTGCTGGAGGAGCCTGACCTTCTCCTCCGTCACCTCGCCGAGGATGCGGACGCCTAGGCCGGGCCCAGGGAACGGCTGGCGGTCGAGGAGCTCGTCCGCCATGCCGAGGACGCGTCCGACGGCGCGGACCTCGTCCTTGAAGAGGTCGCGGAGCGGCTCGACGAGGTCGAACTTGAGGTCCGGGGGGAGTCCGCCGACGTTGTGGTGGCTCTTGATCGTCTGTGACGGGCCCTTGACGGCGTGGGAGCTCTCGATGACGTCGGGGTAGATCGTGCCCTGGCCGAGGAAGCGGCAGTGCCTGAAGCGGCGAGCCTCGTCGGCGAAGACGTCGATGAACGTCTTGCCGATTGCCTTGCGCTTGGCCTCCGGCTCGTCGAGTCCCCTGAGCGCGTCGTAGAAGCGCCGGGCGGCGCGGGCGACGGTGAGGTCGAGGCCGAGCTTGGCGTGGAACATCTCCTCGACCTGCTCCGCCTCGTGCCAGCGGAGGAGTCCGTTGTCCACGAAGATGCAGTGGAGGCGCGGCCCGATCGCCTTGTGGAGGAGGACTGCGGCGACAGACGAGTCGACGCCGCCGGAGAGTCCGAGCACGACCTCCTCGTCGCCGACCTGGGCCTTGAGCTTCTCGACGGTGTCCTCGATCCACGTCGTCAGCTGCCAGTCGGCCTTCGCGCCGCAGATGCCGAAGACGAAGTTGGAGAGGATCTGGCTGCCGTGCTCGGTGTGGACGACCTCCGGGTGGAACTGGATGCCGAAGAGGCGCCTTTTCTCGTCGCGGATCGCCGCGTAGGGGCAGTTCGCGGAGGTGGCGCTCGTCTGGAAGCCGGGCGGGATCTCGGCGACGCGGTCGCCGTGGCTCATCCAGACGACGAACTCGTCGGGGAGTCCCTTGAAGAGCTCGTTGCCGGGCAGGACGGACATGGCGGTCTTGCCGTATTCGCGGCTTTCGCCGGGGCAGACCTTGCCGCCGAGCGTCTGGCTCATGAGCTGCATTCCGTAGCAGACGCCGAGCACGGGGACGCCGAGCGAGAGGATGGCGGGGTCGATGCCGGGTGCCCCGTCCTCGAAGACGCTGTTCGGGCCGCCGGAGAGGACGATGCCCTTCGGGTCGTAGGACTTCGCGCGCTCGGCGGTGATGTCGAAGGGCACGATCTCGGAGTAGACGTGCTGCTCGCGGATGCGCCGCGCGATGAGCTGGGTGTATTGCGAGCCGTAGTCGAGGATGATTATCTTGTCCATGGTTGTCCGTGTTTGTTGTTTATGTTTGTGAAAATCGTCATTTGCCGTCCCAGAGGCGGCGGAGGAGCGCGAGGCCGCGGCGGATGGCGTCCGCCGCGACCTCGGGGTTCGGCTCGACGACGACGTGCCGCGCCGTCGTCGCGACTGGCGCGAGCGCGGCGAAGTCGATCTTGCCCTCGCCCGGCGCGAGGTGGTCGTCGCCGCCTTTGGAGTCGCTGACGTGGAGTCCGAGCGGCGTCGGCAGGTCGCTGCCGTCCGCCTTCGCCCATCCGTTGAGCGATCGGACGTAGGCGTGGCCGACGTCGAGCCACGGACGCACCCAGTCGCCGGCGACGTCCGCCATCTCCGTCTCGTTCGGGAAGCCCTCCAGGTATGGCAGGTTCTCCAGTCCGAGGGAGACGCCTTTGCGCTCCAGCTCCGGGACGACGAGCTCCAGCTCCTTCCTGAAGACGTCGGCGAGGAGGCGTCCGCGCCGTTCGCGCTTCTTCCGGCGGTTGCGCTTCAGGAGGGTGCGGCAGGCGACGCGGCCGGCATGGAGGACGAGGGCGTCCGCGCCCATGTCCGCCGCGAAGGCGACGTTGCGCAGGACGTGGGCGCGGGCGATCGCCCGCGCCTGTTCGTCGAACGAGGCGAGCGCGTAAAGCTCCGGGTGGGCGCAGGGGGCGGAGATCGGCACGGGGCAGAAGGCGTGGACGGAGCCGACGGGCATCTCGCCGAGACGCGCCCTGAAGCCGCGCACGTGCGCGTCGGTCGTGCGGTAGCCGAGCTCCAGGGCGTCGAAGCCGAGCGCGAGGGCCTCGTCGACGATCGCCTCGCCGGAGTCGAGGCGTCCGCAGCACCAGTTGGTCGAGAGCGCGAGCTTCATTTCCTCGGGACGGCGACCGAGTAGGTCTTGCCGCACATGTGGCAGGTGACGTCGACCGTGGGCGGCAGCGCGGCGCGCTCGTCGTCCGTCAGCGCGGCGAGCGTGGCGGCGGCGCGTTCCGGCGAGCACCGGCACGCGAAGGCGAGCGGAGACGTCCGCCGCAGCTCCGCCTTCTCCAGTCCGAGCTTGCGAAGAAGCGTCCGCGATGACGCGGCGAGCGAGCCGAGGCGGACGCCGAGAGCGGAGTCGTCCGACGCGTCCGGCAGGGCCTCTATCATGACGCCGCGCGCGAGCAGGACCTCGACGTCGTCGGAGACGGACGCCTCGGTGGCGATGACGGCGCGGCGCTGGAGCGACTCGGAGAGGTATTCGCCGAGCGACGCGGCGACGCCCTGGGAGAGGATGCGGCCGGGGACGGAGCGCGTGACCTGGACGCGGCGGTCGCCGAGGACCTGACTGTCCTTCGGCCTGCCGAGTCCGTCGAAGTCGTCGAGGATCTTCTTCTCGGTGTATCCGCGCAGGGCGCCGGCGGCGGTGCATTCGACGTTGAGTCCGCCGAGGGGTCCGGAGAACCTCTCCTGGACGACGACGGACTCGTCGGGGTCGGAGGTCTCGGAGCCGAGAAGGGCGGCGGCGGCGAGGCCGCGGGCGAGGTAGTGGGCGGCGGTCGGCCCGCAGAGGTGGGAGCGAGCGAGCGCCTGCGCGACGCCGGTGACGTCGGCGACCGTGACCGCGACCCGCCTCTCCGCGTCGAACCACTCTTCCCTGACGTCCTTCATGCTGCTGGATGCTCCTTGCGGAAGGTCTTCAAGTCCTATTTCCGGCGCAGGTCGATGACGCGCTTGATCTTGCCCTCGGAGCGCGGCAGGGAGCCAGGCTCGACCAGCGTGATCCGAGGAGACAGCCCGGTGATCCGCTTCACCGAAGCGAGCACCTTCTTGCGCAGCGTCTCCAGGGCCCGGATGTCGTCCGAGAACGTCTCCGGGGTGAGCTCGACCTTGATCTCGAAGAGGTCGAGCGTCTCCGTCGGCGTGAGCAGTATCTGGTAGTGCGGCGCGACCTCCGGGACGGAGAGGAGGGCGGTCTCGACCTGGCTGGGGAAGAGGTTGACGCCGTGGACGATCAGCATGTCGTCGGAGCGGGCCTTGATGCGGCTCATCCAGCGGACGGTGCGTCCGCACTCGCACTGCTCGGAGTGGAGCGTCGTCAGGTCGCGGGTGCGGTAGCGCACCATCGGCGTGCCGAAGCGGTCGAGGGTGGTGAAGACGAGCTCGCCCTCCTGTCCGTCGGGCAGCACCTCCAGCGTCTCCGGGTCGATGACCTCCGGGTAGTAGTGGTCCTCGAAGATGTGGAGGCCGGGGCACTTGTCGCAGGAGCCGGCGACGCCGGGCCCGGAGATCTCGGTGAGCCCGTAGATGTCGTGGGCAGTGATGCCGGTCGCGTCCTCGATCTTGCGGCGCATCTCGTCCGTCCACGGCTCGGCGCCGAAGACGCCGTGCCTGAGCTTCGTGTCGCGGCGGAAGTCGACGCCGAGCTTGTGCGCGACCTCGATGACGTGGAGGAAGTAGCTCGGGGTGCAGGCGATGGCGGTCGAGCCGAGGTCCTTCATGAGCATGATCTGCTTCTCGGTGTTGCCGGCGGAGGTCGGCAGGACGGCGCAGCCGAGCCTCTCGCCGCCGTAGTGGGCGCCGAGTCCGCCGGTGAAGAGTCCGTAGCCGTAGGAGACCTGGAGGATGTCCTCGTCGGTCAGGCCGTACATCGCCAGGCACCGCGCCGCGGCGTCCGCCCACACCTCGACGTCGTGCATGGTGCTGGGGATGCAGATCGGCTTGCCGGTGGTGCCGGAGGAGCAGTGGAAGCGGACGATCTCCCTGATCGGCGCGGCGGTCAGCCCGTAGGGATACTCGTCGCGCAGGTCGGTCTTCTTCATGAAGGGGAACTTCGCGAGGTCGGCGAGGGTGACGAGGTCGCGCGGCTTGACGCCGAGCTCGTCGCAGCGGCGGCGGAAGAGCGCGACGCGCTCGTATTCGTAGGGGATGAGCTTCTGGAGCTTCGCGAGCTGCATCGCCTGCAGCTCTTCGCGAGGCATGAAGTCGGGGGCCGAGATGGGGTTGGTCATAAGATGTTGTGATGAGTTCTTTTTTTCTGGGACGTGAGCGGCGTGAGAGACGTGAGGCAATTCGATTATTCGATTATTCAATTATTCAATTATTCGATTATTCGATTATTCGATTATTCTCCAATTCTCCCATCAGCCTCTTCATCTCCGCGTCGGTTCCGATCGTGATCCTCAGCCGGTCGCCGGTCTTCGGCCCGGGGAAGTAGCGCACGAATACGCCTTTTTTCTTGAGCGCGGCGAAGAGCGCGGCGGCCTTGAGAGGCTTCGGCGGCTTTGCGAAGACGAAGTTCGCCTCGGACGGAATGACGTCCCAGCCGCGTTCGCGCAGGGCGTCCGTGAACCAGTCGCGCGTCGCCTTTACCTTGGCGACGTTCGCCTTCATCCACTTCTGGTCCCTGACGGCGGCGAGGGCGACGGACTGGGCGACGGCGTCGACGTTGTAGGAGTCCTTTATCTTGTAGAGCGCGTCGACGAGGCTCTTCGGGCCGACGCAGTAGCCGACGCGAAGCCCGGCGAGCGAGTAGCTCTTCGAGAACGTCCGCATCACGACGACGTTGCGGTTCTTCGGCGCGGTCGCGAGAGGCATGCAGTTCGTCCGCGCGAAGTCGGCATACGCCTCGTCCACGAGCACGACGCCGCGGAACTTCCGGGCGAACGCGGCGATCGCCGCCGGCTCGCGGAACTCGCCCGTCGGCGCATTCGGGTTGGTGAGGAGGAAAAGAGAAATATTTGAATAATCGAATAATCGAATAATCGAATTGGCTGTCGACGATTCGCCTGTTTTCTCTGCTCCTCTACATTCGATTATTCGATTATTCGACGATTCGATTATTTCTTCGGCCCCGAGCCAGTTGACGTTTCGAATCGCCGCGAGTGTCTTGTAGAGCGAGTAGCTGGGGTCGAGGGAGGCGATGGACTCGTCGTCCTCGACGAAGGCGCGGGCGGCGAGCGAGAGCACTTCGTCCGACCCGTTGCCGACGAAGACGCGGTCTGGCGTCGTCTTGTTCAGCCTGGCGAGCGCGGCGCGGAGCTCGGCGAACGCGGGGTCGGGGTAGCGGCGCAGGCGGTCGAGGTCGAACGACTTCAGGACTTCCGCGCACTTCGGCGACGGCGGATACGGATTCTCGTTGGTGTTGAGCTTGACGACGTTCTTCGTCTTCGGCTGCTCGCCGGGGACGTATGCCTCGAGCCTGCGGACGTGCTTTGCGATCATCATGGCGCGCTATCTCAGGAGCTCGGCGCTCGTGTGGACGGCGACGCGCTTGAGGAGTATGAAGAGGACGTTCTCGCTGGTGACGTAGCTGGACAGCTCGCGCGTCCGCGTGAACCCCCCGTGGCGCATCTCGTCGTCGAGCAGCTTCATGTTGACGTCGAGGCGCGTGGTCTCCGTGAAGAACTTGGGGGAGCAGAGGTTCGGGTCCTCCGGGTCGCCGGAGACGATCGGCACGACGCCGAACAGGAGCCATCCGTCGGTGTGGACGTAGCACATGTCGCGGCCGCCCTCGGAGGTGCGCCACACCGTGCAGCATCCGGACGCCGCGAAGGCGACGGCGACGGCGAGCAGGGCGGCCCTCACCGCAGCACCCCCGAGATCTGGATCTTCTGGTAGCAGACGAGATACGGCACGGGGATGGTGACGGACAGCGTGGGCACGTCGAACATCACCGTCTCGTAGTTGAAGTAGGCGAGGTCCTCGGCCCGCCTGCCGCGCGCGGCGGCGTAGTCGAGCAGCGTCTGCTGGACGCGTCCCTGGGAGATCTCCGGCCGGAGGATCGGCACGGCGTTGAAGAGCTTCCAGCCGTAGTCGGAGACGACGACGTGCTCCTCGCCGGTGACGGCGGAGGTGGCGTGCTCTATCGACAGGCAGCCGGAGAGGCAGAGCGCCGCGCCGGCCGCCGCGAGTGTTCGCGTCATGCAATTCATCGCGGTGAAGTATAGCCTTTTTCGCCCCGCCGCGCAAGGAGGGGCGCACCCCGTTGGGGCCCGCCGTGACGTTCGCACGCCCGGCAGGGGACGCGGACATTTTGGTATAATCCCGCTCCGTGGAGATTCCCGAATACGACCTGCACTCGCGTGGAATGCGCGTGGACGACGCGCTGGCGCGGCTGGAGCGCCTCGTCGCGTCCTCCCGCGCCGGCGGGCCGCGGCTGTTCGCCGTCGTCACCGGCTACGGGTCAAGCGGCGGCACGAGCCGCATCAAGTCTGCCGTCCTCGCAGCCTGCCGCGTCTACATGCGGCAGAGCCACATCCGCGGGTTCCTGGACGGAGAGAAGGCGGGCGACGTCCTCTCGGAGCAGTCGCTCGCCTTCCCCTGCTCGGCGGCGATACCGGCCAGGTTCCGCCGGTCGCCCAACCCCGGCGTCGTGTTCGTCTGCACCTGAACCGCGCCGACGCGCTTCGCCGCTTGTCGACGGGCGCCGGGCGATGGGTCGGTCGCGAATCTTCTGTTTGCCTTCCGTCGCGACCCTCCCTTCGCTTGCCGACGTGCGGCGCGTTTCGGGGCAACGGTGCTCCCGCCTCCGGGCGGGCGACTTGGGCGTCCTGCGGCCGTGCGGCGATTTCGCCTCACACGGAGCCACGGAGGCACGGAGGAGACACCACGGATCTCACGGATTCACACGGATCGGGGGAAGTGTCAATCCTGTCAGAAACGATTCTCCATGTTCTCCCGATCTCCACGGCAAAACAACACCCACACCTCTCCGTGTCCTCCGTGGCTCCGTGTGAGACAAAACATTTCCTCCGCCCGTCTCTCTCCGCTCGGCGCGGAGCCGCCCCGCCCGCTCCTCAC
>CAVCXQ010000047.1:0-7532 GCA_963606275.1 uncultured Muribaculaceae bacterium
CAGTCCGTCGACCAGCAGACCGTCGAGCAGTTCGGCTCCCACTACGGCGAGGCCTCCGACGCAGGCCGCAACCTCACCGGCGGCTTCGGCGACGGCGTTGCGGCTGGCGACATGGTGTCCCTCGCGGTCTCCAAGGCTCAGCAGGTCTGTCAGCAGGCCGTGGCGGCGCTCAACGGCGGCGACGGGTACTCTCAGGCGTATTCAGCGGGCGCGAACCTGATGGGCGGCTATGGCGACGGCCTCCTCGCCGGCGTCGAGACCGCCGCGCTCAACGCGCAGCAGGCGATGGCCCAGGTCGTCGCAGCCCTCAACGGCGGCGACGGGTACGGGCAGGCCTACAGCGCCGGCGCGAACCTAATGGGCGGGTACTACGACGGCCTCAGCTCGATGGCCTCCTCCGCCATCTCCGTCGCCCAAGGCGCGATGGAGCAGGTTAACAGCGCCCTCGGCTCCGGCTACGCCGGCGCGTCCTCCAACGGCGCGCAGACGATGGCGAGCTTCCGGGACGGCCTCAGCTCCGGCGTGTCCGCCGCCCAGCAGGTCGGCACCGACGCCGCCAAGCGCGTTCAAAGCGGCCTCGGCTCCAACTACAACGGAGCCAACAGCGCGGGCCGCAACGAGATGGGCGGCTTCACGGACGGCCTCAGGAGCGCGTCGTCCAACGTCTACAGCATCGGCCGCGAGGCCGCTGTCCAGGCGCAGAACGGAGTCGGCAGCAACTACTGGGGCGCTTACGACGCGGGCAAGAACTTCACCTACGGCTTTGCCGACGGCATCGAGTCCGTGGCCTATGTCGCCTACAACAAGGCGCAGAACATCGCCGACAACTGCGTGAAGACCATCAACAGCGCCCTTAACGAGCACTCGCCGTCCCGCGTGACGCGCCAGACCGGACAGTACTTCTCGCTCGGCCTCGCGTTGGGCATCGAGGACCAGGCGAGGTCCGCCTACTCCGAGGTCTCCGACCTGTCATCCGGCATCATCGACGCCCTTGACGTGGCCGGCGAGGCGGCGAGCCTGGGCAAGGCGATAGGGGTGGGCTTCGGCTCCAGCCTGTCCGAGTCCATCGACTCCGGCTCGCTTCTCGCGATGGCCGAGTACAGCAAGGCCATCAACGCCGAGGCGTCGTCCATCCGGTGGAGCGCCGCGCCAAGCGCGCGAATCTCGCACGGCGGTTCCTTCGAGTCGGCGGATGATACCGAGATGGCGCAGACGATCGCGTCCGCCGTGGCCCAGGGCGTCGTGAGTGTCCAGATGGCGAACAGCACGGCAGGCACGTCCGACACGACCATCGTGCTGCGCGTCGGCAACGAGGAGCTGGCCCGCGCCGTGGCGAAGGGCAACGACTCCCTTGCACGTCGCGGCGTCGTCAAGCTGAGCTAAGGAGGAGCGTTGGCGGTTCTCTACATAGGCGAGTCCGAGGGATCCACCACGGCCATCACGCCTGACCCGTACAAGTGCGAGTACGGGCTGATGGACGTCTCCTCAGACGACGCGGGGCGAGTCCTCGACGCCGAGGCCACCATGTACAAGCAGCGCATCTGCCAGAAGCGCAAGCTCAACGTCGCGTGGCGGAACATCGACGCGTCGGCCGTCTCACGCATCCTCACGGCGGTCAACCCCGAGTACATCTATGTCCGCTACTGGGACGCGATGGACGGGCGGTGGGAGACCCGCTGTTTCTACGTCGGCGACCGCTCAGCGCCTCTGCGCTGGTTCGAGATCCTTGGCGGCACCCGCTACGAGGAGCTGTCTTTCGATCTGATCGAGAGGTAGGGAATGCGCTACGTCTCAAGTGAGTTCGTCCGCCGCCTGCAAGACAACTCCACCCTCTCGGCGAAGGGCTCCATCGAGTTCGCCGACGGCTCGAAGCTGACGTTGTCGGGCGACGACTTCTGCTCCGTCTCTGTGGAGCAGGCGTCGTCCTCGTCCGGATCGTTCGATATCGGGGCTGCTGTCATCGGCCAGCTCTCCTGCACGCTCAACAACTACGACGACCGCTTCTCCGAGTACGACTTCGAGGGGGCGGTCATCTCCGTGTGGGTCGGGACGACCCTCCCGTCCGGAAACGAGGAGTGGGTGAAGCTCGGCGTATACCACGTCGATAGGCCCGACTCTTATTCGGGGCAGATCTCTATCACCGCCCTGGACCGCCTCAGCCTCCTTGAGAAGGACTATGTTGAGGGCACCGTCACGTGGCCCTGCACCTTGCAGCAGCTCGCCGACGCGGGGTGCCGCGCGTGCGGCCTCATCAACGACACTGCGGCCATCCCGAACGGCTCCTACAGCGTGAAGTCCGCGCCGGACCTGGACGACGCCTCGTGGCTCGACGTGATGGGCTACGTCGCACAGGCTACCGGCACCTTCGTCCGCGCCACCGCCGACGGGCACGTCGCGTTCTCGTGGTACGACACAAGGTACTTCGAAAGCGAGGACTGGCTGGACGGTCAGTCGTTCGACGACGCCTCGCCGTACTCCTCCGGCGACTCGGCCGACGGCGGCACGCTCTCCGACTACTCGTCGGGCGACGCCGCCGACGGCGGCACCTTCGCTAATATGAAGGCCGGGCAGATCAACCGCTACTCGTCGTTCACCGTGTTCACCGACGATGTGGTCGTCACCGGCGTCTCGGCAACGGCGCAGAACCAGGTTGTCGTCGGCGAGGACGGCAAGGAGAAGAACGGCGAGGACGGAGAGACGGCGCTGTTCGGCTCGGAGGGCTACGTGCTCTCCATCGCCGATAACCCGCTCATTCTCTACGGTCAGGCCGCAACGGTCGCCTCGCAGGTCGGCGCGAGGGTCGTCGGCATGCGTTTCAGGCCGTTCACGTGCGACGCGGTCGTCGACCCGTCGATAGAGCCTGGGGACGCTGTCGTCGTGTTCGACCGCAAGAACAACCGCTACATGAGCTACGTCACGTCCGTGAGCCTCTCCGTGAACGGCTCCGAGACCGTCGAGTGCTCGGCGAAGTCCACGTCGCGGAACTCGGCCGACAAGGCGAGCGCGGCCACGAAGGCCGTCGTCAAGGCCAGGAACGAGCTCAAGCGGGAGCAGACGAGCCGGGAGCTGGCGCAGGCCGACCTTGAGAAGAAGATGGAGGAGGCGTCGGGCCTGTTCACGACCGCTGTGGCTCAGCCCGACGGGTCGTCGGTCATATACATGCACGACAAGAGCGACCTCGCGTCCTCGAAGGTCGTGTGGAAGTTCACGGCCGACGCCGTCGCCGTGTCCACCGCCGGGCCGTCAGGGCCCTACGCGACCGGCTTGACGGCGGACGGGACCGCGCTTCTTCAGCGGATTTACGCCATCGGCATCGACGCCGACTACATCGAGACGGGGTCGCTCAAGGTCGAGGACAAGACGACGGGCGAGCGCGTCTTTGAGGCCGACATCGACAACGGCACCTGCTATGTCGGGGGCTCGACCATAAACATCGGCGGCTCGACGCTCAGCTCCACCGTGTCAGCCCTTGAGGCGAAGTACGGCACATGCGCCACTCCTGCCGCGACGGCGATTAAGGCAGTGGCATGCAGCGGCTTCGCGCTCAAGAAGGGCGCGACCGTCAGCGTCAGGTTCTCGTATGCCAACACGGCGAGCGGCCCGACGCTCAACGTCAACGGCACCGGCGCGAAAGCCATCGCCTACGCTGGCTACGCCTCCCTCCAGTCGAAGTACTGGTGGAAGGCGGGCGCGTTGCTGACGTTCACCTACGACGGCTCCTACTGGCAGCTGTCGGACGGCTCCTCGCGCAAGGACGCCAGGACCATCTGGGCGAACGACACGACCGCCGTGAACGTCAAGGCCGGCACGGTGACCTTCGACGCCAACACCTTCACCTGCAACTCCTCGAACTTCAAGGTGTCCAACACCGGGGTCGTTACAGCCAACAATTTCTCCGCCAACGGGACATTTACCGGAGGCTCTACGACGAGCGGCTACGGGATGACGCTTGGAACGGACGGAACGCTACGTGGCTACAGGAACGGTGAGCTGACGGGGCGGATAGAGCCGACGGCGACAGTGCAGGAAGTAGACAGTAACGGCAACTACACCGGGACCGTCTGGCATGGGCTCAGCATCCACAGCAGCCAGATCATACGGGAGAGCGCGCCTCATGTCAGCACTCTTGCCTCCGCCGATTCGTCGAACGTGTCGACGAAGACGACGACCGGGAAAAACATGGTCATCACCGGACTGTGGGACAACGGCGATGGCAGCGTCGGTTGGAACTATCAGACCTGGGAATTCATCAACGGGCGTCTTGTGACGGCGCTGTGAGAAAGGATCGGTTATGGCTCAGATCATCGGCTACATGGTCCACGACCCCGTGGCGAACATGGAATGGCAGCTCGACGACTTCGAGCAGGAGCGTCTCGCGAATATGGAGTCGACCGGATTCCTTTTCATCGCCCTGCGCGACGACGACACGCGGGAAGTGGTCAAGGCGGTCGACGTCGTCGAGCCGAAGCCCCGCGTCAACGGTGTGACCCTCGTCACGCCGACCTACGTCGACAACCGCACAGCGGCGACCGTCGCCGTCTTCGACGCCCTCGCGGCCATCGTCGACCCGGAGAGCACCGTCGCGACCGCCGACGAGGCGGGCGGAGGGGCTGAGGCGCAGGCCGATCCAGTGGAAGCCTTCAAAGAGGCCCTCGCCGCGCTCAAAGACTTTGTCGGAAGCGAGGAATAGTCGATGGCTATACAGATGCGCAGGGGCAAGTTCACCGAGTTTCTCCCCAGCAAGCTGATGCCGGGCGAGTGGGCCGTCGTGCAGGGCGACGACCCCGACGCGTCGGACGGCAAGTCGGTGTACGTCGCCTTCGCGGCCGGGGTCGTCAAGCGCATGGCGACCTACGTGGACATGGTAGACAGCTGCAAGACGGCTATCAACGAGGCGATCGACCTCATCGCCACCGAGACCGCCGAGCAGCTGACGGCAAAGGTCGAGGCCACCGACAAGTCGGTTACCGACGCCGAGGCGTCACGCGTCGCAGCGGAGAAGCAGAGGGTGAGCGCCGAGAGCGGCCGTGTGAGCGCCGAGAGCGGCCGTGTGAGCGCCGAGAGCGGCCGTGTGAGCGCCGAGAGCGGCCGTGTGAGCGCCGAGAGCGGCCGTGTGAGCGCCGAGAGCGGCCGTGTGAGCGCCGAGAGCGCCAGGGCACTGGCCGAGCAGGAAAGGCGCTCCGCCGAAACCCTGCGCGCGAGCGCCGAGGAGGACCGCGTCGACGAGTTCAACAAGGTCGTCTCCGAGGCTGAGAGCGTGAACGCGTCGCTTGCCGGCACGGTCGTCAGCGTGACGAACCGCAAGGGGGACACGTCTTCCGTGGACATGGCGGTGGCCTGTGAGAACGCCGTCAAAGAGGTTAGGGACGCGGTCGATAGCAACGCCGACGAGATTGCGAGGGCCGAACGCAGCATCGTCGACGTCGTCGGCCTGGACTCCTACGTCCTGCCCGTCGGCGGCAGGTTCGCCCTGAGCGACTACGACAACGAGTCGGTCTCCGTCTCCGACGGCACGTTCTGCCTCCAAGGGAAGCGGGCGACCAGGTCCGCCGCGATGTGGGCCGTCACTGCCGGGACGTCGGGCACCTACCGACACGACATCGTGGGCGTCAAGTACACCGCCTCCACCGGCAAGTTCTCCCTGGCCACGGTGACCGGCACGCCAGCCTCCACCGAGGCCGGCGCGGCCGACCCGGCCTACGACGAGGGCGACCTGCTCGCGGGCGACTCCGAGGCCTTCATGCCGCTCTACCGGGTCAAGCTCTCCGGCATCAACGTCTCCGAGCCAGAACCCCTGTTCTCCGTCCTGACGCCCCTCTCCGGCCTCCGGGATTCCGTATCCCGCGCGCAGTCGACGGCTGACGGCGCGGCCGATGCCTGCAAGGCGCTCAACGCCGTCTCCTACGGCACGGCGAGCAACACCGGCCAGGTCGACTCGTCCTCCGGCGTCACCTGGGTGAAGGTCGGCCGCGCCGTGACCTTCCGCTTCTGGGTCAAGTTCAAGTACTACCAGGGGTCCTACGACGTGACCCCCGCGCTCGCCACCGGGATGCCCAGGCCGACAGGCGACACGGACCACTGCGGCGTCGGCCTCATCGACGGCAAGGACGGCTGCGTGCTCGCCAAGGTCACGGCCTCGGGCGAGTTCAAGGTCACGAGGCGCAGCGCGACCGTCGACGTCGACGGCGTCGTGTGCGGCTTCGGCACGTACCTAGCGGGCTCATAGGATTCCGTATCCCAGTTCGGGGGACTCAACCCGTCCGCGCACAGAGGCTTCTACATGAACTGCTACGAGAACGTGGCCGGCGTCTCGGTCGGCTACAACGTCAGCCCCTCGCAGTCCCTCGCGAAAGGCGAGACGGTGGCGACCATCACGACCAAGAAGGCCTTCGCGACCACGGGCACGCGCCTGCTGCGCGGCACGCACGCGGGCCACCAGGGCGGCATGTTCGCGGCCTTCGGCGCGGACGGCCACACCATCACGCTGACCGCCGAGCAGGATGACACCTTCGCCACGGCCGACACGGGCAACTTCCTCGTCCCGTGCGCGTGGGCGCTCTAGCCCGCGACCCACAGCAGGTGGCCCCGGTTGAGGCCGCCGTCCAGGCCGGACAGGTTCTGGAAATGGATCCCTCCGTCGCCCCAGACCTCCACCGTCGCGACGTTGTTCGTCGGCGCGCCGGAGGAGGCCGCGGAGACGGCCGGCGCGATGAACCCGACGGCGGGGCGCATGGCCTTGGGCAGGCCGCTCAGCACCCAGACGTTCGTCGTCTGCTGCGTGAACGACCACTGCATCTCGACGAGCTGGCCGAGCGTTCGCACCGCGACGCGCTCGCCGTCGGCGGAGCCGTAGAGGTACGTCCACGCGCCGGGGACCTGCGCGGCCTCCATCCGGGATACGGAATCCCGGAGGCCGGAGAGGGGCGTCAGGACGGAGAACAGGGGTTCTGGCTCGGAGACGTTGATGCCGGAACCCGGCACGGCGGCTTCCCTCCGTCGGGCCATCATTATCGTGCCGACAGGAAGGAAACACATGATCGAGACGCTTTACCACGTCACCTGCGCCGGGTGCGCCGCCGAGGCCACCGGGGCCAAGGAGCAGCTCGTCGAGGCCGGGTGGCGCTCCGTGCTGCCGACCTCGGGCAGCTTCGGGACCGAGTTCGACTACATGCGCGGCGCGCTCGACGCCGTATGCGGGGGCTGCATGGCGGTTATCAAGCCGAAGCTCGACGCCGTCGAGGCCGCGCGCAAGGACCTCATAGACGTCGTGGGCAAGTTCGACGGCTCCAAGGGCGAGGGCACCGAGGGCAACCCGCTTGAGTTCCAGGCGGGCGTCGTGTGCGTGCTGAACGCCTACTACGCGCACGGCGGCAAGCTCTACGTCTACATGCCCGCAGACGCCGAGGCGAAGTCCTACGCGTCGTGGGACGAGGCCGCGGCCGACTTCGCCGAGTGGGAGGAGGCCTAGTGGACCCCGTCACATCCACCATCCTGACCACGGCCGCGAGCTCCGTCGTGTCGGCCCTCGTGGC
>CAVCXQ010000048.1:0-7531 GCA_963606275.1 uncultured Muribaculaceae bacterium
AGGTGAATGCGACTCCCCGCTTCGCGGGCAGTCGCATTCACCTTGTCTTATCACCAACTAAAACCTCATTGTCCGCGCGCGGCGGCGGCGCGGCGATTTTTGGTATAATGCGCAACCGATGAAAGCGAACGTATCGTCGGAGATATCCGTCCTGAAGGAGGTGACGACGGCCGTCGTGCGCGAGCGCAACGTCCGCCGCCTCCTGGGCGAGGTCCTGGAGATCCTGGAGCGGAGCATGGGGATGCTGCGAGGCACCTTCGCGCTGCTGGAGGGCGACGAGCTGCGCATCGAGGCGTCGTCGCGGCAGCTGAACGCCGAGGAGCGCGCCCTCGGGCGCTACCACGTCGGCGAGGGCATAACCGGGCTGGTCGCCAAGACCGGCCGCGCCGAGGTCGTCGTCGACGTCCGCAAGGACCGCCGCTTCCTGAACCGCACCAAGTCGCGGAGCCCGGAGGAGCCGCTGTCCTTCGTCTGCGTCCCGCTCATCCACCGCGGGCAGATCGTGGGCACGCTGTCCGCCGACCGCGAGATGCGCGGCGACACGGCGTCGCTCGCGCGCGACGTCGCGCTGCTGGAGATCATCGCCGGCGTCGTCGCCGAGGCGGCGGCGGTCTGCCGCGAGGAGTGCGCCGAGCGCGACACCCTGCGCGACGAGAACCGCAAGCTTCGCGACATGCTCTCGGCGGGGACGGGCGGACTGATCGGCAACGCGCCGTCGATGCGCGTGGTCTACGAGCAGATCCGCCAGGTCGCGCCGAGCGAGGCGACCGTCCTGGTGCGCGGCGGCAGCGGCACCGGCAAGGAGCTCGTCGCCCGCGCCATCCAGGGCCTCTCGGCGCGCAAGGACAAGCCTTTCGTCGTCCTCAACTGCGCCGCCCTCCCGGAGGCGCTCGTCGAGTCCGAGCTCTTCGGCCACGAGAAGGGGGCGTTCACCGACGCCCGCGAGCGCCGCATCGGACGCGCCGAGGCCGCGGACGGCGGGACGCTCTTCCTGGACGAGATCGGCGACCTCTCGATCCCCGTGCAGGTCAAGCTGCTGCGCTTCCTGCAGGAGCGGACGTTCTCGCGCGTCGGCTCCAACGCCGAGCTGAAGAGCGACGTCCGCTTCATCGCCGCGACGAGCCGCAACCTGGAGGAGCTCATGGAGCGCAAGCTCTTCCGGGAGGACCTCTACTACCGGCTTTCGGTGTTCCCGATCGCGCTGCCGCCGCTCGCGGAGCGCAAGGACGACGTGATCCTGCTCGCGGAGCACTTCCTGCGGCGCATGAACGCGAAATACGGCAAGTCGATCACGCGGATATCGCCTCCGGCGATGAGCATGCTCCAGGCCTACGCCTGGCCTGGTAACGTGCGCGAGCTGGAGAACTGCATCGAGCGCGCGGTGCTGACGGCGAAGGACGACGTGATCCGCGGCTACAACCTGCCGCCGTCGATGCAGGTGGAGGAGTTCGCCGAGAACCCGTTCGACCCCGAGGCGCGCCTCACCCTCGACGACCAGGTGGCGGCCTTCGAGCGCCGCGTCCTCGTCGAGACCATCCGCCGCCACGGCGGCAACCGCAGCGCGGCCGGCCGCGAGCTCGGCGTCTCGCCGCGCATGATGAACTACCGCCTCGCCCGCGCCGGCGTCACCAAGGAGGACTTCTCTTGACGGCGATCGTCGACTACGGGGCCGGCAACCTGACGAGCGTCCGCTACGCCTTCGAGGCCGTCGGCGCCGACGCCGCCGTCACCCGAGACCCGGAGGAAGTCCGCGCCGCCGACCGCGTCGTATTCCCCGGCGTCGGCGCGGCGAAGAGCGCCATGGAGAGCCTGCGGGCGTCCGGCCTCGAGGCGGCCGTGCGCGAGGCCGCCGCGGCCAAGCCCTTCCTCGGCATCTGCCTCGGAATGCAGATCCTCTTCGAGCGCTCCGACGAGGACGGCGGAGTCGACACCCTCGGCGTCCTGCCCGGCCGCGTCCGCCGCTTCCCCGACGTCCCCGGCTTCAAGGTCCCCGAGATCGGATGGAACCAGGTCGAAATATTCGAATATTCGAATATTCGAATATTCGAATCGACTAATCGAATTGAAGGGGGGGCTTTCGGACATTCGCCCATTCGATTATTCGATTATTCGATTATTCGCCAATTTTCCCCTCGCGAATTCTACTTCGTCCACTCCTACTACGCCGAGCTCTGCCCCTACACGGTCGGCGTTTCGGACTACGCGGGCGTGGAGTTCACGGCGATGGTGAAGAAGGGACGGCTCTGGGCGTGCCAGTTCCATCCGGAGAAGTCCGGCCGCGTCGGCCTCGACTTGATCAGGGAGTGGCTGTCATGCTGACGAAGCGCGTCATACCGTGCCTCGACGTGCGCGCCGGGCGCGTCACCAAGGGCGTCAAGTTCAAGAACAACGTCGACCTCGGCGACCCCGTCGAGATGGCGGTGAAGTATTCCGAGGGCGGGGCGGACGAGCTGGTGTTCTACGACATCACCGCGTCGGCGGAGGGCCGGCCGATCGACATCGGCATGGTCGCCGCCGTCGCCAGGGCCGTGCGCATCCCGTTCGCCGTCGGCGGAGGGATCAGGACGGTCGCGGACATGGAGCGCGTCATCCTCGCAGGGGCGGAGAAGGTTTCCGTCAACTCGCTCGCGGTGAAGGACCCGTCCATCATCGCGGACGGCGCGAAGGCGTTCGGGGCGCAGTGCGTCGTCCTCGGCATGGACCCGGTGAAGTCGGCGCGGTGCCCGAGCGGCTACGAAATCACGACGCGGGGCTTCCGCGAGTTCACTGGCATGGACGCGGTGGAGTGGGCGAAGCGCGCGGCAGGCCTCGGCGCGGGCGAGATCGTCGTCAACTCCGTCGACGCGGACGGCACTAGGGCGGGATTCGAGCTGACCATCACGCGAATGGTCGCGGAGGCGGTCGGCGTGCCCGTCGTCGCGTCCGGCGGGGCGGGCCGCCCGGAGCACCTGGTCACGGCGTTCCGCGAGGCTAAGGCGGACGCGGCGATCGTCGCCGGCATGATCCACACGGGCGACTACACGATCGCCGAAATCAAGGCGGCGATGTCCGCGGCCGGCGTGCCGACGCGGATGAGCTGGTAGCGGCGTGGGCGAGGAGGAGCAGATCGTCCGCCTGGAGCACGTCGACGCCGGCTATCCCGGCGCGACGATACTGCGCGACGTGACGTTCTCAGTCCGCCGCGGCGAGGTTTTCATCCTGCTCGGCGGGTCTGGCTGCGGCAAGTCAACCGTCCTCAAGCACATGATCGGGCTGAACCCGGTGCTGGGCGGACGGCTGGAGGTCGCCGGCATGGAGTGGTCGGACGCGACGCGCGACGCGCTGTGCCGCAAGATCGGCGTCATGTACCAGTCCGGGGCGCTGTTCGGGTCGATGACGTGCCTGGAGAACGTGATGCTTCCGCTGGACTCCTTCTCAGGGCTGCCGAAGGCGGAGCGCATGGCGCGGGCGCGGACGCTCCTCGCGGACGTGGAGCTGGCGGACGCGGCGGACAAGATGCCGGGCGAGATCTCCGGCGGGATGCGCAAGCGGGTGGCGATCGCCCGCGCGATGGCGCTCGGCCCGGAGGTGGTGTTCCTCGACGAGCCGAGCGCGGGGCTGGACCCGATAACCTCTCGCGCCCTGGACGCCCTGATCCTGCGCCTGCGCGACGAGAAGGGAATGACGTTCGTCGTCGTCACCCACGAGCTCGCGAGCATATTCCGGATCGGAGACCGGGCCGCGATGTTCGACCGGGCGCGGCAGTCGATGGTCGCGCTGGGGACGCCGCAGGAGCTCCGCGACCAGTCCGACGACCCGTTCGTCCGCCGCTTCTTCGGCGAGTAGTCCTAGAACGTCTTCCGGGTCAGAACGCGAGTTCTTCGACGGCGGGAAGCGCGACGAGCGACACGCCCTTCCTGCCGGCGGCGGCAAGCGCCGCGCCCATCGCCGCCTCGGCCACGTGCGGCGCGTTGCAGTCGAGCGAGAGATGCGCTAGCGAAAGCCGCCTCAGGCGCGGCCGCGCGAACTTCCTCACCAGCTCGCACGCCTGGTCGTTGGAGAGATGCCCGCGAGGTCCGGAGATGCGCTGGACAAGGCTCGGCGGACGCCCCGACTGGCGCAGCATCACCGAGTCGTGGTTGGACTCCAGCGTCGCGCAGTCCGCCTCCGCCAGCCACGCTCCGATGGAGTCGAGCGGCGTCCCTACGTCCGTCGCGTGGAAGTAGGTCTCGTCGCCGCGCACGAGGTAGCCGACGGGGTCCGCCGCGTCGTGCGGGATCGAGAACGGCGTGACGGCGAACGGGCCGACCGGGAACTCCTGTCCGTTCTCGAAGCAGACGAACAGCCGCTCGTCCACCTTCTCGTCCGACGCGACCGCAGCGGCCGTCATCGCGTTCGCGAACACCGGCACGTCGACGGCGCGGAGAAGGCTCCGCAGGCCCGAGACGTGGTCGACGTGGTTGTGGGTGACGAGGACGCCGCAGAGGCGCGAGAGGTCGAGCGCCGCCTTCAGCCGGCGGATGCCGACGCCGCAGTCCACGAGCAGGACGTCGTCACCCTGCTCGACGAGATATGCGTTGCCCTTGGAGCTGGACGCTAGCGAACGGATCCTCATTCCCCGAACCTCAGTTTCCACACCATAAAACAGGTCAGACCTGTTTTATGGTGTGGAATTACCGCGGCCGAAGGCACGGTGGGCGATGTCCTTGCGGCAGAACATCCCGTCGAACGAGATCTGCGATACGCGCGCGTAGGCGTTGTCCACCGCCTCGCGCAGCGTCGCGCCAAGCCCCGTCACCGAGAGGACGCGACCGCCGTCCGTGACGACCCTCCCGCCGGCCTCCTTCGTCCCGCAGTGGAATACAATCGCCCCATTCCCCGTTCCCCGTTCCCCATTCCCCATTCGATTATTCGACGATTCGATTATTCGATTATTCGAGGCCCCGCCAATTTCCTTCCCCTTCTCGTAGCTGCCTGGGTATCCGGCCGAGGCGAGGATGACGGTGGCGGCGCATTCGTCCCGGACGACGACGTCCTCGTCGCGGAGGCAGCCGGTCGCCGCGTGGAGGAGCGCGGTCGCGAACGACCCGCCGATGCGCGGCAGCACGGCTTCCGTCTCCGGGTCGCCGAAGCGGGCGTTGAACTCGACGACGTTCACTTCGCTGCCGGACTTCGCGAGCGGCCCGTGCGGGACGGACTTCGCGTCGTTGACCATCAGCCCTGCGTAGAGGACGCCGCGATAGGTGACGCCGCGACGCTTCAGCTCGCGGACTACCGGGAGGATGATCTTCTCCTTGATCTCCGGAAGGCGGTCGGCGGTGACGACCGGCGCTGGCGAGTAGGCCCCCATGCCGCCGGTATTCGGCCCCTTGTCGCCGTCGAAGACGCGCTTGTGGTCCTGGCTGGACGGAAGGAGCACGACGTTCTCTCCGTCGACGAGCGCGAGGATGGAGCACTCCTCTCCATGGAGGAACTCCTCGATCAGGACCTCTGCGCCGGCGGATCCGAACTTGTTGCCGACGAGCATGTCGTCGATGGCGGCCTCGGCCTGCGCGGCGGTCTCGGCGACGACGACGCCCTTGCCGGCCGCGAGTCCGTCCGCCTTGATGACGACGGGAAGTCCGAACGCCGGGAGCGCGGCCTTTGCCTTCGCCGCGTCGGTGAAGGTCTCGGCCTTGCCGGTCGGGACGCCGGCGGCGTCCATGACCTCCTTGGCGAAGCGCTTGGAGCCTTCCATGCGGGCGCCGGCGGCGACAGGGCCGAAGCAGACGACGCCCTCGGACTGGAGCGCGTCCACCAGCCCGGCGACGAGCGGGGCCTCCGGGCCGACGACCACCAGGTCGGGCCTTTCCTCCTTCGCCCAGGCGACGATCCCGTCGACGTCGGTCGCCTTCAGCGGGACGTTCGTCGCCACGGACGCCGTGCCGGCGTTGCCGGGCGCGCAGTAGAGCTCGTGCCCTTCCGCGTCGCGCGAAAGGCGCCAGGCGATCGCGTGCTCGCGTCCGCCGGATCCGACAACCAGTATCTTCATGTCGCAAGTCCTCCTGTTTTCATGAGAAAGCGATTCGCCGCGTCAGGCCTCCAGGACGAGTCCGTCGTATGCCGGCTCGACGCCGGGCGGCAGCCGCGCCAGCCACTCCTCGTGGGAGAAGTCGTGGCAGAGATGGGTGAAGAACGTCCGCCCCGGCGCGATGCGCGCGACGTATGCCAGCGCGCGCTCGCGGTTCAGGTGCGTCGGGTGCGGACGGTCACGAAGGCAGTTCAGCACGAGCGTGTCCACGCCGCGGATCCGCTCCACCGCCTCGTCGGGGATGTCGTGGCAGTCGGAAATGTAGGCGATCCCATTCCCCGTTCCCCGTTCCCCATTCCCCGTCAGCAGATAGCCGCAGCATGGGAAGCCGTGCTCGACGCGGAGACGCTCGACGCGGACGCCGCCGACCTCGAAGGCGTCGTCGTTGCGGAACTCGATCATCGGACGGTATAGCCCGTGCTCGCCGCCCTTCGCGCTGACGTAGGGGAAGATGCGATGCATCTGCTCCTCGGTCTCCTTCATCGCGTAGCAGGGCATGACCTTGCCGACGCAGCGGCGGGTGCGTCCGTTCGCGCCGTCGTCGTCCGGGCGGCACTCGACCCATGTCCCGTTGATGGTGTTGAAGCGGCGGACGTCGTCGAAGCCGGCGACGTGGTCCATGTGGGCGTGGGTGAGGACGACGGCGTCCACGCGGTCTATTCCGTATTCGACGCAGGCCTCGCGCATCTCCGGCGGCGTGTCGACCAGGAAACCGGCGTCGCCGCAGCGCACGTAGACGCCGCAGCGGCGGCGGCGGTCGCGAGGGTCGGACGACGTGCAGACCTTGCACCGGCACCCGATCTGCGGCACGCCCACGCTCGTGCCCGTCCCAAGGAATCTAAACGAAAACGACATCCTCCAGTCCGCCCATTCGATTGTTCGCCAGTTCGATTGTTCGTTTGTCAGTCAATTCACCAATTCGCCAATTCTCTAATTCAATTATTGGATTATTCGACTATTCGACTATTTCATTCTCTCCCATCACGGACGTCCGCGTAGTATAGCAAAAATCCGCCGTCCGAGAGCAAGCAGACGCCGAGAGGGAAAGTATGGTATAATACGCGCCGTTTTCGCGTTACAAGGCCAACGGTTGACGGCTTGCGGACAAAGACAAGCGGCAGCGGATCGGCAACGGCATTGCAAGCGCGAGGAAAACGAATGCGACTATAGCTCAATTGGATAGAGCGTTGGCCTCCGAAGCCGAAGGTTGCTGGTTCGATCCCAGTTAGTCGCACCACCCGAAAACCCACAATTCCCTTGGAAAAAGCGGGGTTTTCGCGTGTCGGCGGTGTTGGAACGATGTTGGAACGGAAAAGAGAAAGGATGATGTGACATGGCCCTGTTTCTGCGCGGCGACGTGTGGTGGATGGAGTATCGGACGAGGCGCGTGAGGCGCGTCCTCTCGACAGGCTTCCGCAAGGCGGACAAGGCGAAGGCGCAAGCCGCCTACGACGCCCTGCGCCTCGGCATGGGCGCGAAGCC
>CAVCXQ010000049.1:0-7517 GCA_963606275.1 uncultured Muribaculaceae bacterium
GCGAACGCCTACACGAACACCTACTTCGGCATCGTCGAGATGCGCGACTCGATGAAGCTGAAGGTGAAGGTCGAGCCGTGCGAGACGGGCGCGGAGTGCGGAGTTCCGAGTGCGGAAGACACGACTGCCGCGACAAACGCACCAAGCACCAAGCACAAAGCGCCAAGCGCTTCTCCAGCCGACTAACACGCGCCCCATTGCCGTATGCTCCGCAAGTTCGACAAACGCATCCTCCGATTCCCAGTCAAGTGGGCGAACGCCGTCACGGACTGGCTCCTCGGCCTCTGCTCCGACGGCTCGATCACCATCAACAACTCCGCCTCGCCCTCGAACGGCGTCCCGAGGATCGCCGTCAACGCCTCGTGGGTCTCAAACCTCATCGCGGGCGTCTACGACCGCGACAGGCCGTCCCCCGCCGCGCTCGCCGCGACCGCCGACGCGCACCTCGCGCCCTCCGACGAGTGCCCCGCCAAGAAGTCGGACGCCTGGAGCCTCGGCGTCCACACGCCCGCCGACTCCTCGACCACCGACCCGTCCTCGTCCGTGGCGCGGACGGGCTGCACGTTCGACGTGGTGACGCGCTCCCAGCGCGTCGACCTCGTGGACTACCTCTACTTCCGCACCGTCACGGTCTCGCCGCTCGGCGTCATCGTCGCGGTCTCCGCAGAGAACAAGTGCGTCGCCGTCATCGACACGACCTACCAGTAGGGGAAATCCGCCCATGAAGAACGCCCTCCTCGCCGCCCTCCTCGCCGCCCTTCCCGCCGCGCTCCGCGCCGCCGACGTCATCGTCCCGTGGTTCGGCGTGCCGCAGGCCGAGACCGTCGACACCATCGAATACGCCGCCTCCAGGGGGGACCGCGTCACCATCGACGGGAAGCCGGCCGTCCCGACGGCCGAGAACGCGACCGCCGTCCCCGCGACGACCTTCAGGCAGGAGGACTGGAACGACATCGGCAACTGGATCGCGTTCCCCGTCTCCGTCTCCGTCCCGGAGACCGACCCCGACACGGGCGAGCTCGTCAAATACCTCAACCGCCGCATCAACCGCCCCGAGACGCTCGCGAAGATCCTCCGCGAGCACAACCAGCCCATCCCGCCGCGCCCCTGGCCCGGCTACACGCTCTCGGCGCGGAAGTCCTGCGCGCTCGGCACGGGCTCGCACGTCTACGGCGCGGACTGCGCGTGCGTCGTCTGCGGCGAGCGGCGCGACCACTCCTTCGCCGTGGCGGAGGACGGCGCGTGCGCGAGGTGCCAGAACCGCCTCGACGGGTGGGCGTTCGACGGCGCGGGCAACAAGGTCGCGACCGGCGAAACGCTCGACGCGGTCTGCGGCGCGAAGGTCCCCCGCGACCTCGCGGGCGGCGACGACCTCGCGCTCCACGGCGGCTTCCGCGCCGAGCCGACCGAGAGCGAGAAATACAACTGCTCGTGCGAGTGCGGCTACTTCGCCAAGGCCGCCAACCCCCTCGCGCACGACTTCGAGTCGGACGAGTCCTCCTCGTGGGGGCAGACCGACCCCAACGGCGACGTGGACAAGGCGCAGCACTGGCGCTGCGCCACCTGCCAGCGGTGCGGGGAGGCGACGTCGTGGACGGCGGAAGACCACCGCCTCGCGGCGGACGCCGATGGGCGGGCGGACGGCGACTCCACCTACGTCGACCTCGACGCCCACCACGCGCCCGGCGTCTGCGCCGACTGCGGCTACAAGGGCGACATCCGCGAGGCGCACGACCTCGACGAGGACTGCTTCTGCGCCGCGTGCCAGACCTCCTGCCACGACTGGCAGAAGTTCGTCTGCGGCTACTGGAACGGGAACACCTACCGCTGCGCAACCTGCGGGAAATACGCGGACAAGGTCTACGGCTATGACGACAGATACGAGACCATCCCGGCGGAGGCCGCGCACCACTTCGGCGTGGAGATCCCCTTCGGCAGTGCGTCCATCCCGAACATCAGCCGGGACACGCACCACAAGTGCCACTGCGGCGCGCTTTACGAGGAGCACAAGTTCACGGCCACGACGCAGGACGGGACGGTCAAGTTCGACCACTGCTGGGTCTGCGGGTTCGAGCGCGAGAGCGAGGACTCCACGAAGCACCGCGACGCGACCTGCGCGAAGCTCGGCGTGGCGAACGAGTGGCACACGGGCGACAGGAGCAGGCACGACCCGACGAAGCCCTGCCCAGACCACCCGGCGTCGACGTTCGAGAGCGTCCTCCCCGCCGTCGCGAACCCCGACGACCCCGACGACACGGCGTTCGCGACGAACAACTGGACGGGCCGCCCGGCGGCGGGCGTCTGCCTCTTCCTCGTCAAGGGGGCGCCGCTCGTCGTGATGTCGATCGGCGGGAGCGACCCCGCGCGGAGCGGCGTCTTCACCGGCGAGGAGGTCGCGTCGTGGATGTTCAACCACCTCGACGGGTTCGTGAGCGACTACTCGGAGGGGATCGCCGAGACGGGCGTCGGCTCGACGGTCGAGCTCGACTACCGCGTGAACGGCGTCTCGCGGACGGAGGTGGACGCTTTCACGGGCGAGAGGCGGGAGAAGATCCTCTTCCCCTCCGAGGTCGTCTACAAGGGCGAGGTCAGGCTCGACAAGTCGAAGAAGCCCTACATCGAATGGACGAGTCTTTCCGACCGCTAACCGACCCCCCACTGTCGCGGGGCCTCGCGCCAGCCCCGTCAAGGAATGGCGCGGCAAACCGTCACGGGCGGATTCCCGCGAACAAAAAACAGCAAAGGACAACCGAAGGATGGGATTGACGATCAAGGAACTGCTCGCGAAGGCCGCGAAAGGCGAGGCTTTGTCCGACGAGGACAAGGCGTTCGCCGCCGCCTACGACCCGCAGAAGGAGCTGGACGCGGCCTCGGCCGCCGCCCGCCGCAAGGCCGAGGCGGAGGCGAAAAAGGCCCTGGACGACCTCGCCAGGGCGAACGAGGAGATCGCCTCGCTCCGCGAACAGGCCGACCCCGAGAGGGCGAAGACGGAGACGGCCAAGCTCATGGCGCGCATCGAGAAGCTCGAGGCCGCCAAGGCCGCCGCCGAGAAGGCCGCCACGGAGATGAAGCGGACGGCGACCGTCCGCGACCTCGCCAAGGCCGCCGGGATCGTCCCCGCCAAGGGGATCGACCCCAAGGCGCTCGACCTGCTCGTCGACAACCTCATGCGCGACGTGGACGTCGCCGACGCGGACGCGGTGAGGGAGGCCTTCGACGGCTTCCGCGCCGCGAACGCCGGGCTGATCGCCGCCGCGACCGTCGGCGGGGCGGGGCAGAAGGGCGACCCCGGCGTCAACCTGCCGCCCGCCGGGAACCCGTGGCGGAAGGAGTCGCTCAACCTCACCGAGCAGATGCGCCTCGTCAAGGACAACCCGAACGAGGCCGCGAAGCTCGCGGCGGAGGCGGGCGTGAAACTCGACCTCGCGCCCGCGAACCCCGTCCTCGGCTGAACGAAGGCTGACAAAGGACAGACACCACAACAACGACAACCAAACAAGGAATCCAAACCATGGCAATCACAAAACTATCCGACGTCGTGAACGCCGCCTCGATGCAGGCCTTCACCGCGTTCGTCAAGAAGGCCTACCTCGACAGCTCGGCCTTCATCAAGTCCGGCATCGCCGCGTCCGACCCCGTGATCTCGGCGCGCTGCGCGGCCGCCGGGTTCGGCGGCAAGACCGTCAACCTCCCGTTCTGGGGCGACCTCGACGGCGACGACGAGGTCATCGCCGACGCGGGCTCCGACGGCGGCGACACGACGCTCGCCATCGCGAAGCTCTCGGCGGGGCAGGACGTCGCTGTCATCACGCGCCGCGCCAAGGCGTTCGGCGTCACCGACCTCGCCGTCGACCTCGCGGGCGACGACCCGATGGCGTGGATCGCCAGCCGCATCGGCGCGTATTGGGCGCGGCGCGACGAGGCGAAGCTCCTGAAGACGCTCGCGGGCGTGTTCGGCAAGAGCACGACCGGGACTGGCTCGGACGTCGCCTACGCGGGCGACGACCTCACGCTCGACCTCTCCTCGGAGACGCTCGGCAAGACGACGCTGCTCACCGCCGCGCAGCTGCTCGGCGACCGCAAGGCCGCGCTCACGGGCCTGGCGATGAACTCCGCCGCCGAGACCGCGCTCTCGTCCATCGACGCGCAGTCCACGCTCTACCGCCCGTCCGACGCGAAGGGGACGCTGCCGACCTACAACGGCCGCGCCATCGTCATGGACGACAACCTCGGCTACGACGCCTCGACCAAGGTCGCGGAGATCTACCTCTTCGGCGCGGGCGCGGTCGCCCTCGACGAGGTGCCCTCCAAGGTCCCGTTCGAGACCGGGCGCGACCCGCTCAAGAACGGCGGACAGGACTTCGTGGTCTCCCGCCACGCGGGCATCGCCCACGTGCGCGGCATCGCGTGGCAGGGGACGGCCGCCGGCGCGTCGCCCACCAACGACGAGCTCGCCAAGCCCGCGAACTGGAAGAAGGTCTACGACACGAAGGACATCCGCGTCGTGAAGCTCCTCGTCAAGATCGCCTGACGGGGGCCTGCGGAGGCTTGACACAACCGCCCGCCGCGATTCGGCCACCTCCTTGCCGCGTCGCGGCGGTTTTTCTTCAACCAAACGGAACGGAGACGAAAGACATGACACTCACACCTGGGGAGCTCGCCGACCTCGGCAGGGCCATCGCCAGCCGCAACGCCGCGGACGACCCCGCGAGGCTGCGCGAGCGCGTCGCCGCGCTCGAGCGGGAGAACGCCGCGCTCAAACGCGAGAACGCCGCGCTCCGCGCGAAGCCGGCCGGCAGGAAGGCCGCGAGATGATCTCCATCGACGGCGCGAACGCCTACTTCTCGAACCACTCCCGCCGCGCCGACTGGGAGGGGTTCTCGCTCGAACAGCGCAAGGCCGCGCTCTCGCAGGCCCTGCGCGACGTCTCGCGCGCGCTGGGGCGGCCGCTCCGCGAGGACGAGCCGACCTACCGCCACGGCGACCGCCGCCGCGACGAGTTCGCCGCCTACGAACAGGCGCTCTACGCGCTCGTGCGCGACGCGCCCGCCGAGGGCGAGCTCCAGTCGCCCGTCCCATCCCTCAACCCGGACGAGGCCGCCGGCGCCCGCCGGACGCTCTCGGCGGGGCGCGGCAAGTGGTCCGCGGAGGCTCTCGCGTGGCTCGGCTGCCGCCAGGTGGTCGAGGCCGTCATGTCCTGACGATGGACCGGCGGCTCGGGAGGCTTGTCGAGAGGGCTGACGCGCTCGCCGAGCGCGCCGACCGCCTCGTCGCGTCCGCGCTCCGCTCCGTTCGCGGCGAGATGGCGCTCCTCGCCGAAGAGCTGAACCTCGGCGGGTCCGCCGGGGACCGCGAGAGGGCGGAGGGCGAGATCCGCCGCCGCCTCGCGAAACTCTCCAAGCGCCTCGACGCGCTCCTCTCGCGGCAGAACGAGCTCGCCGCCAAGGCCGCGACCTCCGACGCCTCGGAGATGAAGGGCGTCGAGGTCGAATACTCCAAGTCCCGCGCCGAGGCCGTCTGCCGCCTCGTCTCGCCCGCGCAGGGCGACAGCCTCGCCGCCGTCCTCACCGACCGCATGGCGCAGTCGCTCGTCAACGCCCTGCGCTCGGCGACCGTCGCCGCGCTGCGCCAGAACGCCGTCGAGGGCGGGACGCTCCGCGACATGGGGCGCGACATCCTCTCGCGCTGGAACGCCGCCGCGAGCGAGAGGCCCGTCTTCACCGACTCGTCCGGACGCGCGTGGGACACGGGGCGCTACGTGCAGATGAACGCGCGCACGAACGCGATGCGCGTCTACAACGACTGCCTCGCCGACGCGCTCGCGAGGACGGGCGACGACCTCGCCCGCGTCTCGCGAGGCGGCGACCCGACGTGCGACGGCTGCTTCCCGTGGGAGGGGGTCATCCTCTCGCTCACCGGCAAGACCAAGGGCTTCCCGACCTACGAGCAGGCGAGGGCGTCGGGGTGCTTCCACCCCAACTGCACACACACGCTCGACCCCGTGGACGAGGCGGTGGACGCGGACGAGATCGCGCTCCAGCGCGGGCACCCGCTCGGCGAGCCGGGCGATGGCGGCGGGTGGTCGTTCGACGAGGCCGACGAGCGCCGCTGGGAGATGGACGTCGACCGCAAGATGCTGGCCGACCCGTCGCTCACGCGGGAGGCGGCCGAGACCGCCGTCAACCGCGACAACCTCGAGGCGAACGTCAGGAACGGCCTCGTCCGCGCCGACGCGGGCGATATCGTCGCGAAACTCACCGACGCGCAGGTTTCCGCGCTCTGCCCCGGCGGCAACCCGCCGCGCTTCGAGCCCGTCAAGCGCGTCAGGGGCGGGACGCGGAAGGAGCCGAAGTTCGAGGAGGAGCGGTGGCGGCGCGGAAGTCGCGGCGGCGTCGTCCACGTCAGGCGCGACGCGACGGCGGAGAGGATCGCCGAGGTCTGCGGGGTCAAGGACGCGGAGGGGGCGGCGAAAGGCGCGGACGGTTGGACTCCGAAGACCGGCCTCGAAAAGTCCACCGACGCGCTCATGAAGTCCATCTGCGCGGGGCACACGGAAGAAAGGACAGATCCATTGAAAGGCAACCCGCAATACGGACGATACCGGCCAAGCGACTTACGCAAGGCATACTGCATCAATTGCCAGAGGTGCGTGCCAACGGCCGAAGCCCGCTTCAGGGGATATGACGTCACATCGCTCCCGCGGAAGACCGTCCTGCGTCGAGGGCGTGTCGTGAGCGACCAGGGAGACGAACTTTACAAGGGCCTTGTCCCCTTGTCGGACGAATGGCTCTTCCCCCAGATGAAGGGGGCTGTGGGGATCGGCTACAAGAGGAAGTCTGACATCGAGGCGAAAATGCGCGAGTGGGGAGACGGCGCGCGCGCGCAAATCGTCTGCAAGTGGAAAGGCGGAGGAGCTCACACCTTCATGGCCGTGCAGGAAAACGGGGCCACGCGCTTCATAGACCCGCAGATTGGAGCAAACGACTGCTCGGCGTTCTTCGACAGGGTTTCACACCGTGGCTACGCGAGAGAATACAACAAGTTCGCAAGAATAGACAACCTTGAGTTCAACGAAAGAATCAAGTTGTCGTGCAAGCCTACATCGGCATGAGCGCGGTGACGCCTGAAATGCAAGATTTCAGAGGCTTGCCATCGACAATATACCGCTCAAGGCAGTCCTCCGCCGAATGAAACCTCTTCTCGTTCCGGGGAATCCACTTCTCCCACGGATTCGCAAAATCTTCCGTGTTGAAATGGTTTTCGCAAATCGTCAGACAAGGCTTGCGTGAGTCGCCATCAAACTCAAAATACAAATGATCCGCGTCAGTGTTCAAGCCTGGTGACAGCCAAGCGATCCCGACACCCAAGGCGGTCATTTGCGCCGCGAAATCTTGTTTCTTTCCTGCCATCGCCCAACATTATACCACAAAGCCCGCCAGACGCGCAACACGCCCGCGCCTATTTCGCCTCGAAGCCAAGGACCGTCCTCGCCTCGCGCCTGATCGCGTTCGTCGCCC
>CAVCXQ010000050.1:0-7446 GCA_963606275.1 uncultured Muribaculaceae bacterium
AACCGGAAGTCGACGACCTGGCGCTCGCGGTCGGTGAGCGTGTTCAGGATCTCCCTCAGCCGCTCCTTCAGGAGGTGGCCGTCGGTCACCTCGAAGGGGTTCTCGCTCGAGAGGTCGGGGATGAAGTCGCCGTAGTGGGCGTCGTCGTTGTCCCCGACCTTCGACTGGAGCGAGATCGGCTGCTGGGCCATGCGCTTGACCGAGCGGACCTGGTCCTGCGGCATGTCCATCTCCTTCGCCAGCTCCACTTCGGTCGGCTCGCGGCCGAGCTTCTGGATCAGGCGCTTCTGGACGCGCATGAGCTTGTTGATCGTCTCGATCATGTGCACGGGGATGCGGATCGTGCGGGCCTGGTCGGCGATGGCGCGCGTCGCGGCCTGGCGGATCCACCACGTGGCGTAGGTCGAGAACTTGTAGCCGCGCTTGTACTCGAACTTCTCGACCGCCTTCATGAGGCCGGTGTTGCCCTCCTGGATGAGGTCGAGGAACGAGAGCCCGCGGTTCATGTACTTCTTGACGATCGAGATCACGAGGCGGAGGTTCGCCTCGACCATCTTCGTCCTCGCCTCCTGGCCGGCCTTCATGGCGCGGCGGAGCTCGGAGAACGTGGAGATGAACTCCTCGCCCGGCATCCCGAACAGGGCCTCCTTGCGGGCCATCGCGGCGCGGACGGTCTTGAGGTCCTCCTCGCGGCGCTTCGACGGGCGCTGGGAGAGAAGGGCGGTCTGCTTGGCGACGAGGGCGCGGTACGGGAGGTAGATGCGCTCGTCGGCCTCGGCGCAGAGCGTCTCCAGCACCTTCTGCTTGTAGCTGAGGTCGTCGAAGCACTTGCGCAGCGCGGCGCGCGCGTTGGCGAGCGACTTCTCCGCGCCGCGCACCGCCGCCGGCGAGACGCCCTTCTGCGAGACCAGCGCCAGGTGGCGCTCGCTCGCCTCGCGAAGCCTCTTGTCCACCTCCTTGATCTCCTTGCGGAACTGCGGGATCAGCTCCATGTAGGCGTCGCGGTTGTCGTCGAACTTGTCCGTCACGATGCGGTCGAAGCGCTCGCACTGCCCCTCGAGCTTGTCGAGCAGCGAGGCATACATCGTCGGCACGAAGAGGAAGCGGTTGAACAGCTCCCTGGTCTTCGTCTCGGCCTCCTCGATGATCGAGCAGATCTCGACCTCCTCCTCGCGCTTGAGGAGCTGCACCTGCCCCATCTGGTGAAGGTACATCCTGATCGGGTCCTCGATCATGTCCGACGAGCGCGTCTTCTGCTCGTTGGCCTTGGCGTTCTTCGCCTCGAGGAACTTCTTGACGTCCTCCTCGCGCATGACCTGGACGCCGAGCGCCTCGAGGATCTTCAGGTACTTGTCGCTCTGGATCGCGTCGACGATGTTCGCCGGCAGGATCTGGTTTAGCTCCTCGTAGGTGATGAAGCCGCCGTTCGCCTCGCTGCGGCGCTTGACGTCCTGGATGACGTCGTTGAGCTCGGTCTCGCGCAGGATCGACAGCCCCTCCATCGACGGCAGGACGTCGCTGTCGGACGCGTCGACGGACTCGCCGAGGACTTCCTCGGGGACGGGCATGTCCTCCTCGACGGCCGTGCCCTCGCCGTCGCCCTTGGCCTCGGCGCGCTCGACCTCGGCGGCCAGCACGTCGGCGTCGAGCGCGGCGGCCTCCGCCTCCGCGTCCTCGTCGGGCGGAAGCGAGTCGTCGTCGAGGTCGAGCGCTGCTGCGTCGTCGTCCGCGGCCTTGCGCTTCGCGGACTTCTTCGCCTTCGCCGGACGCTTCGACGGCTTCGCGGACGCCGCCTTCTCGGCCTTTTTCTTCCCCTTCGCCGGCTTCTTGAGTTTCGCCATGGTCTCTCCAGTATACAATTCACCCATTGAGCCCTGTCAAGGCTTTCGGGACATTATACCATAATTCTCCGAGCGGTGCAGACGGCGTTGGGTCACTCGCTGGTAGGTCCACAAAGGCGTCGGCGCGGCGGGGCGTGGGAGATTTTGGTATAATCGCCGGCATGAGCAAGCTCACAGAGATCGGCTGGGAGGAGTTCTCCCGGCTTCCACTGGAGGCGAAGCGTCCGTACCTCGAGCGCGAGGGCGGCGACGGCCTCCCCTACCACACCCTGTTCGCGCAGCAGTTCGACCGCCGCTCCCTCGAACGGCTCTGCGCCCTCGCCAACCGCATCCGCTTCATCAGCAAGTCCCGCGAGGGCGCGCTCTTCCTGAAGGGGCTGCTCGCGCACCGCCGCGCCATGCTCTACTTCTCGCAGCCGAGCTCGCGCACCTTCCTCTCCCACCTCGCCGCCTGCCAGATCCTCGGGCTCACCACCGGCAGCGTCCGCGACGCCGCCACGTCGTCCGAGTTCAAGGGCGAGACGAAGGAGGACTCGATCCGCACCTTCTCCTCCTACTTCGACATGATCATCATGCGCTGCCCGGAGCAGGGGCTGGCGGAGAAGATGGCGTGGGAGCTGTCGAACTCGCACCGCCCGATACCGATCCTCAACGCCGGCTCCGGCAAGGACCAGCACCCGACGCAGGCCCTCCTTGACGTCTACACGCTGGCGCGGTCGTTCGAGCGCGGCGGCGGCATCGACGGCAAGACGGTCACGTTCTGCGGCGACCTGCTGCGCGGCCGCACCGTGCGCTCGCTCTCCTACCTGCTGACGAACTTCAGGGGAGTGAAGCAGGTGTTCGTCGCGCCGCCGGAGCTCCAGGTGCCCGACGACGTCGTGGCCGTCCTGCGCGAGAAGGGCGTCGACTACGAGGTCGGCGGCAGTCTGCGCGATGCCGTAGCCGCGTCCGACGCCGTCTACATGACGCGCATCCAGGACGAGTGGGACTCGGCGAAGGGCGCGTCCGCGAAGATCGACACCTCGCGCTTCAAGTTCGGGGCGGAGGAGCTGAAGCTCCTGAAGCCGACGGGCGCGATCCTGCATCCGCTGCCGCGCCGCGACGAGATCGCGACGTGCTGCGACCGCGACCCCAGGGCGATGTACTGGCGGCAGATGCGCAACGGGATGTGGATCCGCGCCGCGCTGATCGCCGCCACCTTCGGCTGCGAGCGGGAAATCGCCGGCAGTGGCTACTAGAATCGACATCATAAGCGTCCAGCCGAGGATGTTCTCCGGCTTCCTCGCGGAGTCCATCGTCGCCCGCGCCGTGAAGAAGGGGGTCTGCGAAGTGAACGTCGTCGACCTCCGCGAGTTCGGCAAGGGCCGCTGGCGCAAGGTCGACGACCGCCCCTACGGCGGCGGGCCGGGGATGCTGATGGCATGCGGGCCTTGGTTCGCCGCCGTCGAGAGCCTCGTCGGCGAGCTGCCGGCCGAACGCCACGCCGACGCCCTGCGCGAACGCGGCGTCCGCGTCGCGATGACCGACCCGCGCGGACGGCGCTTCTCCCAGCGCGACGCCGAGGCGTTCGCCGCCGCCGCCGTCTCCGGGGAGATGAGGAGGCTGGTGTTCCTCTGCGGACACTACGAGGGCTTCGACGCCCGCGTGGAGGCGCTCGCCACCGACAGGCTTTCGCTGGGCGACTTCGTGATGACCGGAGGCGAGCTCGCGGCGGCGGCGATGGCGGACGCCGTAGTCCGCCTCCTGCCGGGCGCGATCGGCGGCGGCCCGGCCGCCACGGCGGCGGAGAGCTTCGGCGCCGACGGGCTTCTCGAATGCCCGCAGTTCACCCACCCGCCGGAGTTCAGGGGCATGAAGGTGCCGGAAGTCCTGCTCTCCGGCGACCACCGCCGCATCGAGGCCTGGCGGAAGTCCGAGGCGCGGCGTCTCACCGCGAGGGAAAGGCCTGACCTGTGCTGAGCGCTCTCGCAGGATCGCTGACGCTCGCCGTCGCCGTGGTCGCGCGCTCGCCCGGCTACGACACGTCGCTCGCCAACCACCTGGGCCGCTGGCTCGGCCAGGAGGGCGTCCCCGCCAGGGTCGTCCAGGCGAATGCGATGTCCGGCGCCATCGCGAAGGAGCGGCTCGCCTTTCTGGTCGGCTTCGCGAATCCGTCCGCCTCGGAGATGGCGACGCTGCGCGCGTTCCGGGCGCGCGGGGGGCGGCTGGTGGTGTTCCACTCCGCGTCGAAGGCGCTCGCCGACCTGATGGGCGTCAGGCCCGTCGGCTACGCCGCCGCGCCGTATCCGGGCGCATACAGCAGGATGTCGTTCTCGTCCGCGACGCCGGCCGGGCTGCCGTCGTCCATCCGCCAGACGTCCGGCGTCCTCCAGCGGGCGCGTCCGGTGGAAGGACGCTCGCGGACGATCGCGACGTGGTGCGACCGCCGGGGGAAGTCGACGGGCGAGCCGGCGTGGATAATGTCCGACGCCGGCTTCTGGATGACCCACGTGCTGCTGGCGGACGGCGACGAAGACCAGAAGGCGCGTCTACTGGGCGCGATCGCCGGCTACGTCGACCCGTCTGCGTGGAGCATTGCGGCGCACCGCCGCCGCGTCAGCGAGCGCGCCGCCGCGACGCGGGCCCTCGCCATGAAGCAGGTCCGCCGCGACGGCGAGATTCACGCCGTCTGGGAGCACTCCGGGTGCGGGCTCTATCCGGGCGACTGGGCGCGGACGTTCCGCGTCCTGCGCGAGTCTCGCGTCACCGACCTGTTCGTCAACGTGGCGGGTTTCGCCTTCGCGCACTACGCGAGCGACGTGCTGCCGCGCTCGAAGACGTTCGCGGACGAGGGAGACCAGCTCGCCGCGTGCCTCGCCGCCGCCAGGGGGACGGGGATCCGCGTCCACGCCTGGGTGGTGTGCTTCTCGGCGACGAGGGGGACTCCGGCCGCGCGCGCGGAGATCGCCAGGCGCGGGTGGCTGCTGAAGACGCCGAAGGGGGCGGACACCGAATACGTCGACCCGTCGAACGCGCAGGTCCGCGCCCGCGTGCTCGACGCGATCTCGGAGATGCAGCGGAAACATCCGTCGCTCGCCGGGATCCACCTGGACTTCGTGCGCTGGGGCGACGCGGCGGCGAAGCCGAGGGACGCCGCGTCGCCGGTGACGCGGTTCGTCGCCGACGCGCGTCGCCGCGTGCCGCGCCCGAGGTGGCTGACCGCCGCCGTCTACGGGAAGTATCCGCAGTGCGTCGCGTCCGTCGGGCAGGACTGGGGCGCGTGGCTGGACGCTGGGCTGGTGGACTACGCCGCGCCGATGAACTACGCGCAGTCGAACGCTGCGTTCGCGGAGCTGCTGGCGATGCAGGCGACGCCGCGCAGCCGCGCCCGGCGGCTCATCGCCGGCATCGGGGTGACGGCGAACGAGTCGCGGCTCGACGCGCGGCAGGCGATCGAGCAGGCGCTGATGGCGCGGCGGGCGGGCTTCGCCGGTGTCGCGCTCTTCGACCTCGACGCGACGCTGGAGCGGCAGGTCCTGCCCTACCTCCGCCTCGGGCTCTGGTAGGCCGCCGCGAACGCTCGAATGCGTCCGGAAGGCTTAAGGCCGGCGGCAGCTGTCATTGCGACGCGCTAGTGGCGCGGGTGGAGGCGGTGGACTTCCGCGAAGCGGCCGGCGTCGACGTGGGTGTATATCTGCGTGGTGCCGACGTCGGCATGGCCGAGCAGCTCCTGGATCGCCCTGACGTCCGCGCCGTGCGCCAGCAGGTGCGAGGCGAAGCAGTGCCTCAGGACGTGCGGGGAGATCCGCTCCGCCGCGATGCCCACGGCGGCGGCGCGCTCGCGGATGGTCTTGAAGACGCCCTGGCGGGAGAAGGGTTTCCCCAGCCTGGTGAGGAAGACGTGGGTCTCGCCGAGGTCGCCGCGGGATAGCGCAGGGCGCCCCTCGTCGAAGTAGCGGCGCAGGGCGCGTCCGGCGGCCCCGCCGACCGGGACGAGCCGTTCCTTCGAGCCCTTGCCCAGGACGCGCACCAGCTCGCCGTCCGCGACGAAGGCGTCCGTCTTCAGCTCGCAGGCCTCGCTGACGCGGAGCCCGGCCCCGTAGAGAAGCTCCAGGAGGGCGCGGTCGCGGAGCGTGCGCGGGTCGTCGCCGTCCACGGCGTCCAGCATCGCGAACACCTCCTTCTCGGAGAGGACGCGCGGCAGGACGAGCGGCTTCTTCGGCGTCTCCATGAGCTCGGTGGGGTCGTGGGGGACGACGCGTCGCTCCTTCAGGTGCCGGAACAGCATCCTGACGGCGGCGGCGCGGCGGGCGCGGGTCGAGCCGCGCAGCCCCTTCGCGCGCTCCTCGGCGAGGAAGTCGACGAGGTCGCCGCGGGCGACGGCGGACGCCTCGCGGACGCCGCGCCCGGCGAGGAAGGCGCAGAGCGCGCGCAGGTCGCGTCCGTATGCGGCGACGGTGTTCGCGCTCTCGCCTTTCTCCAGGGCGACGGCGGCGAGGAAGCCCTCGACGTCAGAGTCTAGCAAGGAAGTCCTCGACGAACGCGGCCATCGCCGGCTTGGCGGCGTCGCCGGCGGCGACGACCTCCTCGTGGGCGAGCGGGCGGCGGGAGATTCCGGCGGCGAGGTTGGAGACGAGCGAGAGCGCGGCGACGCGCATCCCGCAGGCCTTGGCGAACGTCGCCTCCGGGACGGTCGACATCCCGACGACGTCGGCGCCCTGGGCGCGGTAGGCCTGGATCTCCGCCGGCGTCTCGTAGGCGGGCCCGGCGGAGAAGGCGTAGACGCCGTCCATGACGCGGACTCCGAGGCGGTTGGCGGCGGCGTGGAGGTTCTCCGCGAGACGGCGGGCGTAGACCTCGGTCATGTCGGGGAAGCGCTCGCCCCACTCCGGGCGGTGGGCGCCGACCAGCGGGTTGTCGCCGACGAGGTTTATGTGGTCGCGCACGACGACGAAGTCGCCGGGGCGCAGCGCCGGGTTGATGCCGCCGGAGGCGTTGGTGAGCAGGACGGTCTGGCAGCCCATGCGGCGCAGGATCTCGACCGGCAGGACGACCGGCTCCCAGCCGGCCCCCTCGTACCAGTGGCGGCGCCCGCACCAGGCGGCGACGCGCCTCCGCCCGCGGCGGTAGAGCACGAACTCGCCGGCGTGGCCGCGCACGGTCGACGCCCCGAGCCCGGGGATGTCGGAATACGACGCGCGGAAGAGGACTTCGTCCATCTCCAGCGCCGCGCCCCAGCCGCTGCCGAGGACGATGCCGAGGTCCGGCGGGGCCTCGAAGCAGAGGTCGGGGAAGTAGCCAGCCGCCTCGTCGAATGTCTTTGCGTTCATGGCGGCATTATAGCATAATCCGCCGCGCGATATTTTGGTATAATGCGCCCAGGCAAAGGAGGATCGGACATGAGCTGGTTTCTGGGCGGCATCGCCTTTCTCGTTCTCGGCTACTTCGCATACGGACGCCTCGTCGAGCGGCTGCTGCCGCCGGACGACCGCAAGACGCCGTGCGTCAAGCATCCGGACGGCGTGGACTACGTTCCGCTGCCGAAGTGGAAGAACATGCTGATCCAGCTGCTGAACATCGCCGGCGTCGGCCCGGTGATCGGCGTCATCCTCGGCATCAAGTTCGG
>CAVCXQ010000051.1:0-7402 GCA_963606275.1 uncultured Muribaculaceae bacterium
ATCCGTGAGATCCGTGGAGCCACCTCCGTGCCTCCGTGGCTCCGTGTGAGACAACACCGCACGGCCGCAGGACGCCCAAGTCGCCCGCCCGGAGGCGGGAGCACCGTTGCCCCGAAACGCGCCGCACGTCGGCAAGCGACAGGACGGACGCGAAGGTAGGCAAACAGAAGATTCGCAACCGACCCATTACGCCCAGGACTCGCGCCGTCAGTTCGGACGTGGATGAGAATTATGGTATAATTCGCGGAATGGCAGGAAAGGCGAGCGAAGAGGGGATGCGCCAGAGGAAGGCGCTCGTCCTCGGCAGGGGCAGGAGCGGACTGGCTGCGGCCGACGCGCTCCGCCGCCGGGGCTTCGCCGTCGACTTCGCCGACGGATGCGACCTCGTCGTCGCCAGCCCCGGGATCCGCGTCGAGAGCGAGCTCCAGCTCGGCTGCGAGGTGCTCCGCCGGCGCGGATGGCGTCTACTCGCCGTGACCGGCTCCAAGGGAAAGTCCAGCGTCGTCAAGCTGGTGGCGGACGCCATCCGCCTTGCCGGCGGACGCGCCGTCCCCTGCGGGAACTACGGGCGTCCCGTCTGCGACCTCGCCGAGGAGGAGCCGGGATGGGCCGTCGTCGAGGTCTCGTCCTTCCAGCTCGAGACGACGACGCTGCCGCCGGACGCCTTCGAGGCCGCCGCGCTGCTCAACCTCCAGGAAGACCACCTCGACCGCCACGGCTCCGCCGCCGTCTACCACGCGCTCAAGCGCAAGCTGCTCGGCTTCGCCAGGGTCGCGGTCGACGGGACGACGCTCGGCGGCGGCGGAGCGGACGGCGGCGCCGACGACGCGCTCATGCGCGGCTCCTACTTCGACTGCGGAGTCCTGCGCGCGAACGGACGCGCGGCGGTCGCGCTCATGCGCGTCGCCGGGCTCGCCGACGACGCGATCCGCCGCGCCTTCGCCGCCTTCGAGCCGCTGCCGCACCGCTTCCAGAAGGTCGCCGAGCGCGGCGGCGTGACTTTCGTCGACGACTCCAAGGCGACTTCCGTCGCCGCGCTCGCCGCCGGCGTCGGGATGTGCCGCGGCCGGGTGCGGCTCATCGCCGGCGGCCTCCCGAAGGGAGACGACCCGCTCGCCGCCCTCCCCGCCTTGACAGAGAGGGTCGAAAAAGTGTATCTTATCGGCCGTTGCGCGGAGTCTTTCTCCGCGGCCTGGTCTTCGTCCGTCGACTGCGAGGTCTGCGGGACGCTGGAGCGGGCCGTCGAGGCGGCGACGCGCGACGCGGCGGAAGGGGAGACGGTGCTGCTGTCGCCCGGAGCCGCAAGCTTCGACCAGTTTGAAAGTTTCGAGGAGCGCGGAGAGGTCTTCGCGCGACTCGTCCAGAAAGGAAAGAAAGAATGAAGAAGTTCGGAATGGTGTTCGGCGCCGCGGCCGTCGCGGTCGTCGCCGGCTGCAAGGACCCCAGCTACAACCGCGCAGGCGCCGGTTCGCAGAACGCGCCAAGAGACGCCGCGCCGGTCGAGACGGCGGAGCCGGCCGCCCCGCAGCCCGTCGCGGTCGTCGAGCCGTCGTGCTCCTGCCCGCCCGGCACCAGGCACGAAGTCCCGTGCGCGTGCGGCGCGGCGGACTGCGCGTGCGTCGTCACCCCGAAGCCGGTCAAGGCAAAGCCCGCCGAGCCGGAGTGCACGGTCTACGTCGTCCAGAACGGCGACTACCTCGCGAAGATCTCCAAGCGCTTCAACGTCACCATCGCCTCGATCAAGCGGCTCAACTCGCTCAAGTCGGACACGATCCGCATCGGCCAGAAGCTGAAGATCCCCGGCAAGGTCGACGTCGGCGTGCAGAAGGCCGCGGCCCCGGCCCCGGCGGCGAAGAAGGCGCCAGCGTCCTTCTCCGGCGCGACGAAGGAATACGTCGTCAAGGGCGGCGACACCCTTGGCGGCATCGCCCACTCCTGCGGCATCAACTCCCGCCAGCTCAAGGACATGAACGGACTCTCCTCCGACGTGATCCGCGTCGGGCAGAAGCTGAAGGTCCCCGCCGAGAAGGTCGTCAAGGCCGACAAGAAGCCCGCCGCCAAGCCGGCGACCGCGAAGAAGGCCGAGCCCGCCAAGGCCGCCGCGAAGCCGGCGGCGGAGAAGAAGCCGGCCGAGGCCTCCGCTCCCGCCGCGCCCGTCGGGGATCCCGTGGTAGAGCCGCCGGTCGAGCCCGCGCCCGTCGAGACGGCCCCGGCGCCCGCCGCGCCCCAGACGTTCGAATACACCGTCCAGGAAGGCGAGGACATCACCTCGGTCGTGGTCAAGTTCGGCGTCAGCGCTTCCGAGATCCGCGACCTCAACAACCTCGGCGAGAGCGACACGCTCAAGGCGGGACAGAAGATCAGGCTGCCCGCAGAGGCCCAGCAGTAGCCGGCGGTGCGCAAGTCCGCGCTGTTCTGGTTCGTCCTCGTCGTCGCGTCGCTCGTGGCGCTGGGGATGGTCGTGCTGACGAGCGCGAGCGCGGCCAACTCGATGCGTCTCCACCACGGGGACGCATACTTCTTCATCCGGCGGCAGGCGTGCTATCTCGCCGTCGGGCTTGTGGTCGCCGCGCTGGCGGCGGCCGTGGACTACCGCTGGTGGCGAGACCACATGGCTCTCACCTGGCTGCTCGTCGCCGTCGTGCTCGTCCTGCTCGTCGGCGTGTTCGGCTTCAAGGCGGTCAACGGCTCGCACCGCTGGCTGTCGGTCGGTCCGCTGCGGCTCCAGCCGAGCGAGTTCGCCAAGTTCGCCGTCGTCATCCTGCTCGCCGCGTGGCTCGACCGCCTGGGCTGGAAGGTCGAGCTGTTCTGGAAGGGGGCCTTCTGGCCGGCGGCTTTCGTCGCCATTCTCGCCGCGCCGGTCATCGCCGAGCCGGACTTCGGCGCGTTCATGGTCGTCTCGCTCTCCGGCGCGCTGGTGATGTTCGTCGCCGGCGTCCGCATCCTCCACATCCTGCCGTTCGCCGCCTGCGGCCTCGCGCTGTTCGCGGCGAAGGTGGCGGCCAACGCTAACCGAATGGCGCGCCTCGCGGCGTTCTTCGGCATCTCACTCGACGGGACGGGGACGGCGACGGTCTCCGACGCCGCCGCCGAGCGCGCCGCCTACCAGGCGAACCAGGCGCTCGCGGCGATCGGCAACAGCCGCGTCTGGGGCGCCGGCCTCGGCGAGTCCATGCAGAAGTATCTCTACCTCCCGGAGGCGCACACCGACTTCGTGTTCGCCGTCGGCGCGGAGGAGCTGGGCATCGTGTTCTCGGTCGGCGTCGTCCTGCTGTTCTGCGCGTTCTTCGCGCTCTCGGTCTACATCGCCCGCCGGGCGTCCGACCGCTTCGGACGCCTCCTGGTGGTCGGTCTGGCGTTCATCGTGTTCTTCCAGGCGATGTTCAACGTCGGAGTCGTCTGCAAGGCGCTGCCGACGAAGGGCATGGCCCTGCCGTTCTTCAGCTACGGCGGCACGAACCTGCTGGCGACCTTCTTCTGCGTCGGCACGATCCTATCCGTCGGCATCCGCTCCTGCCGCGACCGCCGCCGCGCGTTCTCCGCCAGGTGATTTGACGTCGCGAACCGAGCCTCGCCGTCGGAGCAGCGCGAGCCATTTGCCGAAAAAGTCGCATTCAGGACGGCCGCATCCTTGGCGAGACATGCGGAGCAGGCGGAGGCTGAAGCAACGTTGCCCCGAAGCGCGCCGCACGTCGGCATGGGCGCGTCGGACGGCGAGCGGCGATTTATGGTATAATGCCCGCCGTTTTTTGAAGTCCAGCAGCTGAGGAGGCAAGATGTCCGAGACGGAAGAAGTGGTCAGCCAGTTGAGCGAGTGCGCCGAAAAGGGCGACTTCGCGGGAGCGTTCTCCCTCGTGCGCGAGCACCAGGACGAGCTCGCGAAGAGAATGCAGCCAGCCGGCGTCGGAGACGCCCTGAAGAAGACGACAGGCGATCGTCTTCTTCTTTCTTTCGTCGACGGCGCCGAGTTCGGGTCGCGTCCGCTCGCCGAGTCGCTGATGCGCCTCGAGAAGCTCGTGGCCTTCAGCGCCAACATCCCCGGCGCGGCCGGCGTCAAGGTCCTCAACGACACCTGGGGCCTCGGGACAGTCCGCAAGATCGACGCCTTCTACCGCCGGATCACGGTCGACTTCAAGACGCGCAAGGGGCACCAGTTCACCTACGCCGCCGCGTGCGACATGCTCGCCGTCGCGCCGAAGGACCACGTGCTCGTCCTGCGCGAGACCGCCCCCGCCGACTTCGAGAAGATGCTGAAGGAGCGGCCGGGCGAGTTCGTCAAGGCTGTCATCCGCTCCAACGGCTCGGCGATGACCCAGGTACGCCTCGAGGACTACTGCGTCCGCAACGGCTTCGTCAAGGCGGTTAACTGGAAGAGGTTCTGGGACTCGGCGCGCGCGCAGCTGAAGTCCGACAAGTGCGTCGACCTGCCGGCGAAGAAGACCGAGCCGATCCAGCTGCGCGCGGCGGCGGAGGACTACGGCGACGGGTGGCTCACCGGCTTCGCGCACGAGACCGACCCCAAGCGCATCCTCGCGGCGGTCGCGGAGTTCGTCGGCCAGGGCAAGTTCAAGGACGCCGACGAGGGCACGAAGGCGAAGATCGGCGAGCGCCTGGCGTTCGCCGCGACGGCCGCCCGCAAGGTGGACGACGCGCTCTACGCGCGCATCGCCTGCCGGATCGTCTCGCTGGGCTTCCTGACGCCGCCGGCGGAATCGATGCGCGGCTATCTCTGGGAGCGCAAGCGCTTCGTCAAGGCGGCGGCCGCCCTGCCGGCCCGCGAGGTCGGTGCGATGGTCTCCTTCCTCGGCTGCGACGACGCCGCCAAGGAGCGGCTCTACGCCGCGATCCCCGACCTCTGCTTCGCGGCGGTCTGCGAGGTCGTCGGCCTGTTCGGCGGCGAGGACGCCTGCCGCAAGGCCGTCGGCGACTACATGAAGCAGCCCAAGGCCCCGGCGACGCTCGTCACCCTCCTCGCCGGCAAGTACGAGCAGTTCCGCGAGTGGAAGGAGCTCCCGCCGCTGATCACCGTCCTCACCCACGCGATCGCCCTCGGCGAGGGGCGCCAGAGCGGCGAGACCCTGCGGATGCAGAACCTCGTGCGCCGCCTCTTCGGCTCCCAGGACTGGCTCAAGAAGGTCTTCGGCTGGCTCTCGCCCGCCGACCAGGCGCTCTTCTTCGAGCGCTTCCAGGCCTCGATCGCCTGGGACCCGTCCACGCACCACGTCACCGTCGTGCGCATGACCAAGATCGTCCCCGAGCTGGAGGCGCACCTCGTCAAGGCCGAGAAGAAGCGCGAATACGCCCGCGTCACCTCCTTCCGCAGCTTCGGGCTCAAGAAGGCGGAATACCTCAAGCTCATCAACGAGGACATGCCGGCGAACGTGAAGCGCATCGAGTTCGCCAAGAGCTACGGCGACCTCTCCGAGAACGCCGAATACCAGTACGCGAAGGACGAGCAGCGCGCCCTCATGCAGAAGCAGACGCTCATGCAGGCCGACCTCGAGGCGGTCAAGCCCGGCGACTTCGCCGACGCGACGACCGACGAGGTCATGCCCGGCGTCACCGTCGTCTGCGACACCAAGGACGGCGAGAGGACGTGGACGATCCTCGGCGAGTGGGACAACGACATCGAGCGCGGCATCCTGTCCTCGAAGACGCGCGTCGCCCAGAACCTCATGGGCAAGAAGCCCGGCGACGGCTTCGAGCTGCCCGACGAGAACGGCAACCTCGCCTTCGCCACCGTCAGGGAGATCCGCCCGCTGTCGGACGAGATCCGCGAGTGGATGAAGCTCCCGCCCGGAATCCAGATCTAGCGCCCGCGAAGGGCAAGGCATCCCCAGAGAAACGAGGAGGCACGAAATGGCCGTCACGAAGAAGAAGGAAAAGAAGGAGAAGAAGGAGATCAAGCGCGTCCCGCCGCGCATCGTCCGCCGCCCCCCGCCGCCGTCGGTGCTGGAGGCGATGCAGGAGGTGCCGCTGGTGGACACGGCGAAGGCCGTCGCCTTCGCGATGTCCATCGCCGAGGAGATGAAGCGCTCGGCGGCGCAGGCGTCGCAGACGAAGACGGACGACGGGATCCGCCTCACGCGGCGCCCGACCACGCGCGCCCAGGGCAAGGCGACGGAACAGTTCCCGGCCGCCGACCTCAAGGAGTTCCGCAAGCGCCTCCTCGACGCGCGCGCCAAGGCCATGTCCGGCGTCGACGCGATGAAGGCCACCGGCTTCAACGAGTCCGAGGACCGCGAGGCGGACGGCGGCGACGGCACCGCGCAGACGCTCCGCCTGCAGGCGCTCGGCCAGATGGGCAGCATCAACCGCACCATCCAGCAGATCGACGAGGCCCTGCACCGCATCGACGACGGGTCCTACGGCGTCTGCACCGTGTGCGGACAGCTCATCCGCAAGCCGCGCCTCCTGAACCAGCCTTTCGTGCTGACCTGCATGGAGTGCCAGAGCGAGATGGAGCGCGAGGCGAAGTGAAGCGCGCCCTCCTCGTCGCCCTCGCCGCGCTGAACCTCGTGGCGGTCGACGCGGCCGTCAAGGAGCTCGCGTCGGCGAAGCTTCGGGGAGTCCCGCCGGTTGCCGTCGTCCCCGGCCTCTTCAACCTCGCCTACGTCGAGAACCGCGGCTGCGCCTGGGGCCTTCTCCAGGGGCAGGTCTGGCCGCTCGCCGCCTTCGGGGCCGCCGCGCTCGCCTTCCTCGTCTGGAAGCGCCGCGCCGTCTTCGGCCCGCCCGGCTCGCGGCTCGCCGCCGCCGCCGAGCCTCTCCTCTACGCCGGCATCGTCGGCAACCTGATCGACCGCGTCTGCCGCGGCTACGTCGTCGACATGTTCGACTTCCACTGGCGCACCCACCACTTCCCCTGCTTCAACGCGGCGGACTCCTACATCTGCGTCGCCGTGGCGATGCTGCTGCTCGCCCCGCATTTTGGCACAATCGTCAGGAATACCACGAGGAAAAGCGATGACGCTTGCAGAACTTGAGTCGGCGAAGGCCGAAAGCCTGAAGGAGATCGCCGCCGCGGCCGACGCCGCCGCGACGGAGGCCCTGCGCGTGAAATACGTCGGGCGCAACGGGTCCATCCCCGCCATCATCAAGGCGATGAAGGACGTCCCCAAGGAGGAGCGCCCCGCCTTCGGCAAGGCCGTCCAGGCCTGGAAGGCCGAGGTCGAGTCCGCCCTCGCCGCCGCCCAGGAGCGCCTCGGCGGCGGAGCGTCCGCCGGAGGCGTCAAGGCCGACCTCACCCTCCCCGGGCGCTGGTCCGCGCTCGGCGTCAAGCACCCCCTCTCGCGCATCGTCGACGAGACCGCCCGCATCTTCGGCCGCCTCGGCTTCTCCGTCGTCGAGGGCCCGGAGCTCGAGAACCGCTTCAACAACTTCACCGCCCTCAACACCCCGCCCC
>CAVCXQ010000052.1:0-7397 GCA_963606275.1 uncultured Muribaculaceae bacterium
AACGCCGTCCTGGACGCGACGAAGGCCTTTTCGTTCGAGAAGGACGGCAAGACCTACACGATCGACGACGCGAGCTATCCGGAGACGATGAAGCACTGCGCCGACCGCGAGGTGCGCGAAGTGCTCTGCCGCGCCCGGGCGACGCGGGCTCCGGAGAACGAGCCGCGCATCGGAGAGATCCTGAAGCTCCGCGCCGAGCTGGCGAAGATCCTCGGCTTCGGCTCGTATGCGGAGCTCTCGCTCGCGACGAAGTGCGCACCGTCCGTCGCCGCCGCGCTGAAGATGGTCGACGACCTTGACGACGCCACCGCCGCCCCGGCGGAGAGGGAGAGGGAGGAACTCGCGGCGTCGGCCGAGGGAAATCTCTCTGCTGCGGTAGGAGGGGAGAAGGCTGGCTCATTTGCGGTAGTGTGTCCGCATACGCATCCTTCGCCTACGGCTCATCCTGCTCCTGCGGCCGGTTTGCAGACGCATGAGCCGGAATGGCCGCAGACGCAGAAGCCGGATGAGCCGAAGGCGAAGGAGGCGGATGCGGCTGCCGACATCCAGCCATGGGATGTCGCCTTCCTCGCCGAGCGCCTGCGCGAGAAAAAATACGCCTACTCCGAAGAGGAACTGAAAAAGCACTTCGAGCTCGAAGACGTGCTGCGCGGACTCTTCAAGATCACGAACCTCCTCTTCGGCGTCGACGTCGAGGAGCTGACCGGCGACGCAAAGCCGTCCGTCTGGCATTCCGACGTCAGGTTCTTCGCGGTGAAGGAGAAGGGCGAGACGATCGCGCACTTCTACTTCGACCCGTTCGTGCGCAACGGCCTCAAGAACGGCGGCGCCTGGATGAACGAGTTCCGGAACCGCAGGTTCCGGGGAACGGGGAATGGGGAATGGGGAAGAGGGAACAGGGAAGAGGGAACGGGGAACGGGGAGGCCGATAAGGGTTTTGCCGCGGACGCTCCGTCGTCCGCCAACGCCCCCGAATTGCCCCTTGCCCTCGTTTGCACCAACTTCCCGCTTCCAGACGCCGACGGGCGGTGCCTCTTGCCGTTCCGCGAGGTGGAGACGCTGTTCCACGAGTTCGGCCACGCGCTCCAGTGCATGCTCACGCGCGTGGACGAGGAGGATGCCGCCGGCATCAGCCTCGTCGAGTGGGACGCGGTGGAGGTCGCCTCGCAGTTCATGGAGAACTGGTGTCTCGACGACCGCACTGGCATCGCCGTGCCCGCCGACTTGAAGGCGAAGGTGCGCGCGGCGAAGAACTTCCGGGCGGCAAGCGCCTGCCGCCGCCAGCTCGCCTTCGCCAAGACCGACCTCCTGCTTCATTCGGAGGCGGAGACGGAATGGCGGGGAGAAGGACAAAAGACAACGGACAAAGGACAAACGAGTGAGGTAAAAGCGGGGACAGAACCCGGCGAAGAGCGGGGACAGACCCCGGCGAAACATGGGGACAGACCCCAAGGCAAGGTGGGGACAGACCCCAGGGGGTTGGCCGAAAACTTCGTAAAAGAGAGGGTTTTTGCGCATTTTGGCGTGCCGACGGTGGATGGCGACCGCTTCCTCTGTTCGTTCTCGCACATCTTCGCCGGCGGCTACGCGGCGGGCTACTACGGCTACAAGTGGGCGGAGGTGATGAGCGCGGACTGCTACGGCGCGTTCGAGGAGGCGGGGCTCTCGGACGACGCGGCCGTCCGCCGCGTCGGCGCGGCGTATCGCGAGACCGTCCTTGCGCTCGGCGGGTCGAAGTCCGCGATCGACGTGTTCCGGGCGTTTCGCGGACGCGACCCGGAAATCGCGGCGCTCCTGCGCCAGCAGGGGCTGGGGGAGGGGTGAGGCGATGTCCGGCGGACGCCATCCACGCGGATTCACGCTCATCGAGCTGCTGGTGATCGTCGCGATCGTCAGCCTGATGGCGGGAGTCGGCGTCGTGAGCGTCCGCGCCGGCCGGGACGCCGTCCGCCTTCGCGGCGCGGCGCGCGACGTGTTCGCGGCGATCCGCCACGCCCGCTCGCAGGCGCTCGTCTCGCAGAAGCCGGTGGTGGTGACGTATTCGACGTCGATCGACCCGGAGAGCGGAGAGCCGGTGGCGACGGTCGAGACGACGTCCGCGAAGCTGTTCTCGAAGGGCGTCGACCGCTCGAAGATCCAGCTGTTCACCGGCGGATACCTGCCGGCGGAGAAGGGCGCGGCGGCGGACGCCGAAGACGAAGGCGGGTCGCTGGTGGAGGACGTTCTGTTCGCGCCGATCAACAAGGAGGTCGTGCGCGGGATGCGCATCAAGGCGGTTCTCGGAGACGACGACCCTGCGTCGGCGGCGGACGCGGCGGGGCGGAGGCTGTCCGTGTTCTCGTCCACCGACTACCTGCTTGGGCTTTTCAAGACCGCGAAGGCGAAGGAAGCGACGGAGGAGGCGGCGCAGTCGTCGCCGTCGGACGGCTCGTCGTCTGGCGCTGCGTCGTCGGGCGACGCCGTCGTGAACGACGCGCCGGTGAGCGTGGTCTGGGAGACGAACGGACGCGTCGAGCCGCATCGCGTCTGGGTGTATGCGGACGGGACGGAGCCGGAGAGCGGGCTCTCCGTCCGCATCGACCGCTTCGGGGCGGCGAAGGTCGAGTCCGGCGACGGGCGCGAATGAGTCCAGGACAAGAGAAGGGGCGAATGCCATGAAGATACTGTCGCGATACGTGCTGCGCGAGTTCCTGATCCCGCTGTTCTACTGCATGACGGGGTTCGTGATGATCTACGTGCTGTTCGACCTGTTCGGGTCGTTCTCGCGAATGGCGGAGGCGAAGGTGTCGCTGTCGTCGGCGGCGATGTATTTCTGCGGGTATCTCGCGCCGTATTTCCACTACATCGCGCCGGCGGCGCTGATGCTGGCTACGCTCTACACGATGTGGAGCTTCTGCCGGCACTCGGAGCTGGTGGCGATGCGCGCCGGCGGGGTGAGCTTCCTGTCGATCTCGGCTCCGATACTGGCGGTGGCGGCGCTGGTGGCGGCGTCCGTCGCCTTCGTGAACGAGTCGTTCGTGCCGCGCCGCTCGGCGTGGGCGTCGCAGATGAAGAACTGCCAGTTCGACGAGGAGAAGCTGGCGAAGGCGGAGGCGGTCGTCTACCGTAACGCGGCGGAGTCGCGAACGTGGCAGATTGGGAGGCTGCTGGACGACGGGGCGGACGCCATCGGCGAGGTGTGCGTGACGGTGGACCGTCCGAACGGCGGGCCGCGGCTGATGAACGTGACCGCCGCGCGGGCAGACTACCTGGACGGGGAGTGGTGGTTCACGGACGCGAAGGTGCAGCACTACGACGAGCTTGGGCGCGAGACGGCGACGCCGACGCCGGAGCTGGACGCGCTGAAGCTGCGCGGCTTCCCGGAGTTCCGCGAGACGCCGGAGGACTTCCTGCTGCAGAACCGCCCATGGCGGTTCAACTCGGTGGGCGGGCGGCTGCGCTATCTGGAGACGCACCGCGAGCTGGACGCGGACAGCCGGCGCGACTGCGTCTACGACGTGTGGTCGCAGGCCCTGTCGCCGCTGGCGTGCCTGGTGATCACGCTGTTCGCGATCCCCTACGGGGTGGCGACGGGGCGGCAGAGCGTGTTCCGCGGGGTGCTGAGCGCGCTGGGGATGTATTTCTCGTTCTACGGGCTGGCGATCGGCGCGATGGTCTGCGCGAAGAACGGGTGGCTGCCGGTGGTGCCGGCGGTAGCGTTCCCATACGTCGCGTTCGCGGTCCTGGGCGTCCGCGCGTTCATGCGCCAGCGCTGACGTGCGCGGCCTAGAAGCGGAAGTCGAGCTGCCAGCGCACGAAGAACGCGGGGCGGTCGCTGTCGTAGTAGCCGCCGGGGTTGAACAGCTCTCCGACGACGTGGCCGAACACCTCGAAGCGCTCGAGGCCCTCCGCGCCGTCCGGCGCCAGCCTGATCGGGAAGTCGTAGCGCACCGCCGTGAGGACGCCGCGGAACGCGGAGCCGCCGCCGTCCTCGCGACCAAGTCCGTCCCGCACGGCGGCGAACATCGGCCCGGAGTAGGCGCAGAGCGAATGGCGCGGGCCGAACGGCACGGACACCTTCAGCTTGGTGTAGATCATGTTCGTCCACCAGCAGTTCTCGTAGAGCGAGCCGTAGACGAGCATCTCGCTGTCCTGGGTGTATCGCGCCCAGACGGGGTCCCAGGCGCGGTCTGCGGCGCCGTCGCGCGTCCGCCCGGAGTCTCCGGAGTAGAAGGTTGTCGCCCATGACACTGCCGGAGCCGACTCGCGCGACGTCCCGAAGCGGCGGTTGACGGACGCAAACGCCATCGTCCCGCCGGCGAAGCTGCCGGAGTCGACGATGCGCCCGGCCTGCTGCGCGGCCTCCAGCTCGAGGTCCCAGGATTCGGAGATGCGCGGCATCACGAGGACGCCGAACGTCGCCACCTCGCGCGCCGAGACGCGGCGCGGGGACGGGCGCATCGCTACGTGCGAGGTAGTCCGCTTGCCGACCGCGTATGCCTTGAACGGGACCTGTCCGCCGAAGGCGTCCTGCGAGTAGACGAGGCCTCCGCCCCACTCGTCGAGGTCGTTGGAGTCCAGGGCGCTGACGTTGTTCATCGAGCGTCCGCGGCTCTGGCGGTTTCCCCAGCGCAGGTCGCTGCGTCCGCTGTCGTAGAGGACGAACGCGTCGAGCGACCTCTCCTTGTCGAAGCGGAGCGTCGCCCGCGCCATGTCGGAGTAGAAGTTGCGCGAGCCGTCCGTCGGCGTCCCGTCGACCAGGACGCGGTCGAGCCCGAAGACAGACCCTCTCTCCATCATGTCCTGTCGTCCGACGCGGAAGTCGACGGACTCGACGCCGGGGATCGGAAGCCGGAGCCCGCGCCCCTCCAGGTAGAGGTTGTCGACGAAGAGCTCGTCGGGGAAGCAATAGGCGCGCTCGCGGCGCGGCGTGTGAAGGGTCGGATACTCCCGGAACTCGTCCGCCACGCGGAAGTAGACCCTGAAAGGCCCGGACTCCGCCGACAGCCATGCGCGGGGGCGGAAGCGGAACTGGTTGCGGTAGGCGACGCGGACGGCCGGGGTCATCGAGTTCGGGTCGCCCGGCAGCCCCGGCAGGTTGTCCATGATCTCCTGCCGGACACGAAAGTCCGCGCCGACGGAGACGCCGGACGCGGACGCTGCGGCCGCCGACAGCGCGATGGCGGCCGCGACTGCGATGGTTGCGCTACTTCGTCGAGGTGCGGTCGTTGTATTCACCCGTCTCGGTGTTGATGCGGATGACGTCGCCCTCGTTGATGAACAGCGGGACGGCGAGCGTGTAGCCGCCCTCGACCGTCGCCGGCTTCGTGACCTTGCCGGAGGCCGTGTTGCCCTTGACGCCCGGCTCGACCTTCGTCACCTTGCGCTCCACGAGCTGCGGCAGGTCGACGCCGATCACCTTGTCGTTGAAGAACAGGGCCTTCACCTCCATCTCGTCCATCAGGAAGTACTTCTTGTCCCCCATGACGTCGTACGAGACGCGGATCTCCTCGAAGTTCTCGTCCGTGAACACGAACGCGGTGCCGTCGTCGTAGGAATACGTGACGGACATCTGGAGAAGCTCGGGCTTCTCGAACTTGTCGCCGGAGCGGTAGCTCTTCGACATTCCGCCGCCGGTCATCATGTTGCGGAGCTTGCAGTTGTAGATAGCCTGCCCCTTGCCCGGCTTCGAGAAGTCGAACTCCGTGATCTCCCAGGGCTCGCCGTCGATCAGGAGCTTGACTCCCTTGTGCAGCTCGCCCGCGCCAATTACCTCGCCCATGCGTTCCTCCGGTTGTCAGGCCGCCACGGCCATTGTTTCGCCTTGTGCGGCCCTTGCTTAGTCTTGTGCGGCTCTTACTTCGTCTTGTGCCGCTGCGCCTTCATGCGCTTGTCGTATTTGTGCTTCGACATTTTCTTCCGGCGCTTCTTCTTGATGCTTCCCATTTCTGGTGTCTCCTTTCTGATTGAGATTTCAGATTTCAGATTTCAAATTCTCTAATTCGCCAATTCTCAAATTCTCTAATTCGCCAATTCTCAAATTCTCTAATTCGCCAATTCGCTGATTCGATTATTCAATTATTCGATTATTCGATTATTTCTCAGTAGATGATCTTGTTGAGCGGCAGTTCGATGATGCCGGTGGCGCCGGCGGCCTTGAGGGCGGGGATGAGGTCGCGCACGAGGCGTTCCTCGACGACGCTCTCGACGGCGTGCCAGCCGGAGTCGTTGAGTTTGTTCACCGTCGGCGCGTGCAGGGCCGGCAGCACCTTGACGACCTTGGCGAGCGTCTTCTCCGGCGCGTTGCACTTGAGGAGGACGCGGCGCTGGGCCTCCAGCGCCCCGACAAGCAGCATCTTGAGCTGCTCGAGCTTCGCCCGCTTCGCCTTGTTCTTCCACGCCGCCTTGTTGGCGATGAAGCGAGTCGTGGAGGTGAGGATGGTGTCGACGATGCGCAGGTTGTTGGCGCGGAGCGACGAGCCGGTCTCGGTGAGGTCGACGATCGCGTCCACCAGCTCCGGGGCCTTGACCTCCGTCGCGCCCCAGCTGAACTCGACGTCGGCCTTGACGCCGTGCTTCTTAAGGTAGCGCCTGACGAGGCCCATCGCCTCCGTCGAGATGCGCTTGCCCTGGAGGTCCTTGACCGTCTTGATCTTCGAGTCGTTCGGCACGGCGATGACCCAGCGCACCGGGTTCGACGTCGCCTTCGAGTAGTTCAGCTCGCAGATCTCCTGCACGTCGCTGCCGTTCTCGTAGATCCAGTCGTAGCCGCAGATGCCCGCGTCGATCTTGCCGAGCTCGACGTAGCGGCTCATCTCCTGCGGACGCAGCAGGCGGCACTTGATCTCCTCGTCGTCGATCGACGGGTAGTAGCTGCGGCTCGAGCACGACACGCTGAAGCCCGCGCGCCTGAACAGCGCGAAGGTCGACTCCTGCAGACTGCCTTTCGGGAGGCCTAGAACGATCGCCATTTAACTCTCTTCTTCGGTGGACAAAAGTCTGCGTATTATACCATAACTCCCCGTTTGCTGTCCACCGACCACCGACCGCATTCAGGCGTGTCGCATTTAGATTGGGCCGCACGGTAGCCCATGGCGTGAGCGGTGCGCGCTCAAGCGGGGGTCGCCCGCCGTCCTGCGCCGGATGACGGCCTTTCATCCGGCTTCAGGTCGCGGCGGGCGAGTTGTTCAGCGTTGTGCAGCGTTGGGCATCATTGTCCATCCTTGTCCATCGGGTTTTGTGCGCCGGACGCCTCCGCCATCCGCCTGCGCGTCGTCGAGACGCCCTTGCCGGGCGTCCTGACGGTCGCGTTCGCCTCGGCGAGAAGCGGCTTCGTCCTCCCCTCGGCGAAGAACCCGCGCCGCGTCACTTGCCGGCCCTGCGCCCATTCCCGGCCTCCTTCGCGATCCTCTTCGCCG
>CAVCXQ010000053.1:0-7321 GCA_963606275.1 uncultured Muribaculaceae bacterium
TGCGGAAGCGAAAGACGCGCGTTCTATTCACCTCGGCGAAGGCCTGTCGGCGGGGCCCGCGAAAAACCTCGGAGCGGACTGCTGCCCGAAGCGAGCCGTTCTGTAGGAACGCTTTTCGTCCGCGCAACCACACAGCCGACACCACGCCGCGGACGCGGCATGCCCCACTTGCTTTCCGTCGCCGATTTAGGTATTCTATCCGCCGTTCGGCTTAATGTAGGTCCGACAAGGCAAAACAAGGAGACAAGAAAGATGAGACCTGGTCTGTGGCAGATCCTGATCTGCGTTGCGATCATCGCGCTGCTGTTCGGCGCGAAGAAGATCCCCGAGCTCGCGCGCTCGCTGGGCAAGGCGAAGGGCGAGTTCAAGAAGGGGCTCGAAGAGGGCGAGAAGGAGCTCGCGGCGGAAGGCGAGGCCGCCAAGGCCAAGTCCGCCGAGCCCGCCAAGGAGCTCGCCTGACCGAACTCGTCCGAGAGCGGCTGAAGTCCGTTCCCGACCGCCCCGGCTGCTATCTCATGCGAGACCGCCGGGGCGCCATCATATACGTCGGCAAGGCGAAGAGCCTGCGCCGCCGCGTCTCCTCCTACTTTCGCGCCGGCGCGCGGCATCCGCCGAAGGTGCGCTCGATGGTGGAGACCGTCTGGGACTTCGAGTTCATGACGGTGAGGAACGAGGCGGAGGCGCTGTTGACCGAGGCCTCGCTGATCAAGAAATACAAGCCGCGCTTCAACGTCCTGATGCGGGACGACAAGCGCTATCTCGCGCTGCGCGCCGACCCGACCGCCGAATGGCCGCGCTTCGAGTGCCGCCGGATCGTCCGCGACGACGGAGCCCGCTGGTTCGGGCCCTTCCCGTCCGCCCCGGTCGTCCGCGCCGCCAAGGACTTCGTCGAGCGCCGCTACGGGATCCGCGAGTGCAAGTGCCTCGTGCCCGACGGGGCGGCGCGGCGGCACTGCCTGGCGCAGACGGTGCGCCGCTGCTCCGCCCCCTGCGCCGGCGGAGTGACGCGAGAGGAATACCGCTCGCGCTTCGACGAGGCGTGCGCGTTTCTGGACGGCAAGCGCCCGGCGGTGCTCGGCGAGGTCGAGGCGCGGATGCGCGAGGCGTCCGGGAAGGGCGACTTCGAGGACGCCGCCCGCTGGCGCGACACTCTCTTCGCGCTCAGGGAGATGACGAAGGCGCACTTCGTGCGGAAGGCTCCGCACCTCCGCGAGGAGGACGCCCGGCGCGGCGTCGAGGAGCTCGCCGCCGCTCTCGGGCTTCCCGCGCCGCCGCACGTCATCGAGTGCGTCGACATCTCCAACCTCTTCGGCACGCACAACGTCGCGTCGCTCGTCGTCGCCCGCGACGGGCTTCCCGACGGACGCCTCTACCGGCGCTTCAGGATCAAGTCGTTCTCCGGCGCCGACGACCCGCGCGCGATGGCGGAGGTCGTGCGTCGCCGCTACGGGCCGGAGTCGTCGCTGCTGGCGACGTCGCCGCGCGCCGACCTCTACGTCTGCGACGGCGGCGTCACCCAGCTCCGCGCCGCGCGCGCCGCCTTCGCCGAGATCGGCGTGACCGACGTCCCGACCGTCGGACTCGCCAAGCGCCAGGAGGAGATCGTCCTCGACGACGGACGCGAGAACGTCCTGCTGCCGCGCGACTCGCAGGCGCTGATGGTAATCACGCGTCTCCGCGACGAGGCGCACCGCTTCGCCATCACCTACCACCGGGCGCTGCGCGAGCGGACGATACGCGAGTCCGCCCTGGACGCCGTGCCGGGCGTCGGCCCGGCGAAGAAGGCGAAGCTGCTGAAGGCGTTTCGGACTCTCTCCGGCATCGCCCGCGCCGACGTCGCGGCGGTCGCGGCGGCGGCCGGCGTCGGCGAGGCGACGGCCGAGGAAGTCCTGCGAGTAGCCCGCTCCCGCGCCTGACGCCGCGCGCCTTCGAGTCGCGGACGTTCATCTGGCAGCCGTATGCGTGGGTCAGGAACCTCATGCCGGACGACGGGTGCGAATTATACCTTGCAAATCGCCTGTGACGGCGACGGCGTCGGGCGGATTTTGATATAATAGCGTCCCGTTATGTGGGACTATTCAGAGAAGATGATGGACCACTTCCGCCACCCGCGGAACGTGGGCAAGATCGAGAACCCCGACGGGACGGCGACGGTCGGCTCGCTCGCGTGCGGCGACGCGCTCCAGTTCCAGTTCAAGCTGGGCCCCGACGGGCGCATCGCCGACGCGAAGTTCCAGACCTTCGGCTGCGCCAGCGCGATCGCCAGCTCGTCCGCCCTGACCGAGATGGTCATCGGCAAGACCCTCGACGAGGCGAAGAAGATCACCAACAAGGAGATCGCCGACTACCTCGGCGGCCTCCCGCCGCAGAAGATGCACTGCAGCGTCATGGGGCGCGAGGCGATGGAGGCCGCGATCAAGAACTACGAGACGGGCGAGAACGCCGACCGCAACCTCGAAGACCAGACGCTCTGCACGTGCTACAACGTCTCGGAGAACGAGGTGCGCCGCGTCATCGCCGAGAACCAGCTCACGACGGTCGAGGAAGTGACGAACTTCACGAAGGCCGGCGGCGGCTGCGGCCGGTGCAAGGGCAAGATCCAGGCGATACTCGACGAGCTGCATCGATGAAACAAGGATTTGACAACGAGAAGTACCTGAAGGAGCAGTCGGAGGAGATCCGGCGCCGCGCCGGCAAGTACGGGCGTCTCTACCTCGAGTTCGGCGGCAAGCTGATGAACGACTTCCACGCGGCGCGCTGCCTGCCCGGCTACGACCCGAACGTGAAGCTCCGCCTGCTGCAGACGCTGAAGGACCACGCCGAGGTCATCCTCTGCCTCTACTCCGGCGACATCGAGCGCAAGAAGATGCGCGCGGACTTCGGCATCTCCTACGCCGACGACGCGCTGAAGCTGATCGACGACCTCCGAGCCCTCGGGCTCACCGTGCGCGGCGTCGTCATCACCCGCTTCCAGGACCAGCCCGCCGTCAAGCTCTTCCGCGCCAAGCTCGAGCGGCGCGGCGTCCGCGTCTTCTACCACTACAAGACCGCCGGCTATCCGGCTGACGTCGACACCATCGTCTCGGACATCGGCTACGGCAAGAACGAATACGTGCCGGCGGAGAAGCCGATCGTCGTGGTGACGGCGCCGGGCCCCGGCTCCGGCAAGTTCGCCACCTGCCTTGCGCAGATCTACCACGAATACCGCCAGGGCCGCGCCGCCGGCTACGCGAAGTTCGAGAGCTTCCCCGTGTGGAACCTGCCGCTCGACCATCCGCTCAACATCGCCTACGAGGCGGCGACGATCGACCTCAACGACAAGAACATGGTAGACCCCTACCACAAGGAGGCTTACGGAGTCGAGACGGTCAACTACAACCGCGACGTGGACGCCTTCCCGCTCCTCGTGGCTATCTGGCAGAAGATGACCAAGGGATCCTGTCCCTACCGGAGCCCGACGGACATGGGCGTCAACCGCATCGGCTTCGGCATCGTGGACGACGAGGCGGTGCGCGCCGCGTCGAAGCAGGAGGTGATCCGTCGCTTCCTGCGCTACCAGTGCGCGTTCGCCGAGGGCGCCTGCCCGCGCGCCATGGTCGAGCGCGCCAAGGAGCTCATGGACTCGCTTGGGCTCAAGGCCGAGGACCGCGTCGTCGTCGAGGCCGCGCGCCGCGCCGCCGAGGAGGCGCAGCTCGCCGGCAAGGGCAAGGCCGGCGGCACCATCGTCTCCGGCGCGGCGGTCCAGCTCCCCGACGGGCGCATCGTCACCGGACGCAACTCCGACGAGCTCCACGCCGCCTCCGCGATGGTCCTGAACGCGGTGAAGACGCTTTCCGGCATCCCGTCGCAGATCCCGCTCATCAGCCCGAACATCATCCGGGCGATCGCGCACATGAAGCACGACATCCTCGACTTCGGCTACACCTCGCTGAACCTGGACGAGGCGCTGATCGGGCTGGCGATCTCCTCGACGACGAACCCGGCGGCGCAGATCGCGATGGAGAAGCTCGGCGAGCTGCGCGGCTGCGAGGTGCACATGACCCACATCGTCACCCCCGGCGACGAGGCCGGCCTGAGGCGTCTTGGCTGCCGCTTCACCTCCGACCCGTTCTACGCCACCAACGCGCTCTTCAACGGGGAGCGCTAGCCGCGACGCCGCGACGACGGCGACTGCGGGCGGACGCGGGCGCGGCGGAAATGGTATAATATGCGCTTATGAGCGAAGAGGACAAGAAGGATACCGGGAACGAGGCGGCGAACGCGCCGGCGAACGAGGCGAACGCACCGGCGGAGCCGGCCGCTGTGGCGCCAGTCGGGGGCGTCCTGGAGGACGTCAACATCGAGGAGGAGATGTCGAGGGACTACATCGACTACTCCATGAGCGTCATCGTCGGGCGCGCCCTGCCCGACGTCCGCGACGGCCTGAAGCCCGTCCACCGCCGCTGCCTCTTCGCGATGCACGAGCTCGGCAACTCGTGGAACACCAAGCACGTCAAGTCCGCCCGCGTCGTCGGCGAGGTCATCGGCAAGTACCACCCGCACGGCGACTCGTCCGTCTACGACGCGATCGTCCGCCTCGCCCAGGACTTCTCGCTGCGCCTCCCGCTCGTCGACGGCCACGGCAACTTCGGCTCGATCGACGGCGACCCGCCCGCCGCGATGCGCTACACCGAGGTCCGGATGCAGAAGGTGACCGACGACCTGCTCGGCGACCTCGAGAAGGACACGGTGGACATGATGCCGAACTTCGACGAGACGCTCGAGGAGCCGACCGTCCTGCCGGCGAAGCTCCCGAACCTCCTCCTCAACGGCTCGTCCGGCATCGCCGTCGGCATGGCGACGAACATCCCGCCGCACAACCTCGGCGAACTCTGCGACGGCATCGACTACTACGTGCAGCACCGCGAGGACTGCACCGTCGACGACCTGATGCAGTTCGTGAAGGGCCCGGACTTCCCGACCGGCGCGACGGTCTGCGGCCAGAACGGCATCCGCGCGATGTACAAGCTCGGGCGCGGACAGATGACCGTGCGCGGCAAGGCGGAGGTCGTCGTCGACCCGAAGACCGGGCGCGAGAAGATCGTCATCAGCGAGATCCCCTACGGCGTCAACAAGCGCGAGATGCTCGCCCACATGTCCGAGCTCGTCAAGGAGAAGGTCATCGAGGGCGTCAGCGACATCCGCGACATCTCCGGCGGCCACACGAGCGACGCCAAGGGCTCGCCGAAGGGGCGCAAGACGACGGAGGACGAGATCTGCGTCGTCGTCGACCTGAAGCGCGACGCCGTCGGCGAGATCGTCCTGAACCACCTCTACAAGCACACGCAGCTCCAGACGACGTTCGGCGCGATCCTGCTCGCGATCGTCGGCGGCCGCCCGAAGATCCTCAACCTGAAGGAATACTTCGCGTGCTACGTCGACCACCGCTTCGAGGTCATCACGCGGCGGACGCGCTTCGAGCTCAAGAAGGCCCAGGCGCGCAAGCACATCGTCGAGGGCCTCCTCCTCGCGATCGACAACCTCGACGAGGTCGTGCGCATCATCCGCGCCTCGAAGACGCGCGACGAGGCGAAGGCCTCCTTGCAGTCGAAGTTCGGCTTCACCGACCTGCAGGTCAACGCGATCCTCGAGATGCGCCTCTACCAGCTCGTCGGACTCGAGCGCGACCGGCTCTCGGACGAGCTCGCGAAGCTCCTCGCGACGATCGCCGAGCTCGAGGCGATCCTCGCCGACCCGGAGAAGGTCTACGCGATCATCCGCGCCGACCTCGCCGACCTGAAGCTCCGCTTCGGCTCGAAGGAGGACGCGCAGCGCCGCACGGAGATCGTGGCGGACGCGAACGAGGTCTCGATCAAGGACCTGATCCCCGACGAGCCGTGCGTGATCACGCTCTCCAACCGCGGCTACGTCAAGCGCGTGCCGCTCACGGAATACAAGGAGCAGCGGCGCGGCGGCCACGGCGTCAAGGGCGCCCAGGTGAAGGAGGAGGACTTCATCCGCCTCGTCTTCGTCGCCGAGACGCACGACGAGCTGATGTTCTTCACCAACACCGGCCGTCTCTTCGTGAAGGGCGCCTACGAGATCCCGGAGGCGCCGCGCACGAGCTTCGGGCGCCCGCTCATCAACCTCCTGAACCTCCAGCCGGGCGAGCAGGTCCTGCAGCTGCTGCCGATCCGCTCGTTCGAGGGCGACGTCGACGTCTTCTTCGCGACCCGGAACGGCACGGTCAAGAAGACGCTCCTCGGCGACTTCCAGAACGTCAACAAGTCCGGCATCCGGGCGATCAACGTCGAGGAGGGCGACGAGCTCGTCGAGGTGCGGCTCGTGAAGCCGTCGGACGACGTGCTGATGCTGACGAAGGACGGGCGCGCGATGCGCTTCGCGGCGACGGACGTGCGGCGGATGGGCCGGACGGCGACGGGCGTGAGGGGCATCCGCCTGCGCGAGGGCGACCGCGTCGTGAGCTTCGACGTCGTGGACGACGCGAAGACGCTCTTCATCGCGACGGCGAACGGCTACGGCAAGCGGTGCGAGTTCAAGGACTTCACGCGGCACGCGCGCGGCGGCCAGGGCATGATCGGCATCAAGGGCGCGGAACGCAACGGCGCCGTCGTCGCGGCGCACGCGGTGTCGGACGACGAGAGCGTGATCTCGATCACGAGCGACCAGCAGATGGTGCGGAGCCCGGTGGCGCAGTTCAACGTCCAGGGCCGCTCGGCGCAGGGCGTGAAGCTCGTGCGCCTCTCGGAAGGCGCGACGCTCGTCTCGGTCTCCGTCTGCGAAGGCGAGGAGGCGGAGACCGCCCCGCAGGCCTCGGGAGAGGCCCCGGAAGCCCCGGCCCCGGAGCCGCCGTCGGACGGCGCGGCGGAATGAGTTTCGCCGTCCTGCGTCACGAATGACCGTTTCGCCGACCATCGGAGATTCAGAGAATGACTCCGATGGTCGGCAGCGCAGGGAGTTTGGTATAATACGAGCATGAAAATGAAATCGCTTTTCCTTGCCGCCGCCTTTCTTCTCCCTTCTTCCCTCGTCATGCTCTCCGGCTGCGGGCCGTTCTGGGTCGACCCCTACATCACGGTGAAGGAGAGCTCCCTCAACTGGGTCATCATCCACTACTACAACATGAGCCGGGAGCCGATCCGCCGCATCGGCGTCGAGATCTATGGCAACGGGCTCGTCCTCGTCAAGAAGGGCTCGAGCGAGCTCGTCTCGAACGACTTCGCCAAGCGCCACAAGGAGGGCGACTGGAGCAACATCAAGACGTTTCGCCTCCAGATCGACCCGAAGGAGGCGAACGACATCTTCCAGAACCTCGTCAACT
>CAVCXQ010000054.1:0-7270 GCA_963606275.1 uncultured Muribaculaceae bacterium
CGCACCTTCCGCCTCGGCCGCGCCCTCACCGCCTGGCTGCGTCCGCGCTAGCCGACCACGAGCTCCTCGCTAGGGTAGCGGACGCGGCGCTTCGACTCGCGCTCGCCGATCGCCATGACCACGGCGAGCGCGCCGAGGCGTCCGACGAACATCGCGCACATCACCACGACGCGCCCGGCCTGCGAGAGCCGCGCCGTCGTGTCGCCAATCGAAAGCCCCGTCGTCGTCACGGCGGAGACCGCCTCGAAGAACAGCGCCTCGCCGCCTGTCCCGCGCCCGGCCTCGGTGAACGACAGCGCGGCGTTGACCGTCCAGGCGAACGCCAGCATCGCGCAGATGATCACGAACGACTCGCGCACGACGTCGCCGGGCACCGTGCGGCCGGACACCACCGTGTCGTCCTCGCCGCGGCACATCGCGCGCAGGGTGCAGACGAAGACCGCGAGCGTCGTCACCTTGATGCCGCCGGCCGCCGAGCCAGGCGCCCCGCCGACGAACATCAGGGCCTCGTAGACGTTCGCCGTCAGGGCGCGCATGGACTCCACCGGCACGACGCAGAACCCGCAGGTGCGCGGAGTCACGGCGTGGTAGAGCGCGACGAGCGCCTTCCGGGCGGGCGCCATGCCGGCGAGCGCGCCGTCCCACTCCAGCGCGAGGAACGCGGCGAACGCGAAGGCGAGGAGGTAGGCGGTGAAGCGCAGCACCACCAGGCTGTGGAGCGAGAGCCGCCCCCTGGCGCCGGAGGCGCGGCGGCGGAAGCGGAACGTGCAGAGGTTGAAGAGCACGAGGAAGCCGAGGCCGCCGAGGACCGTCTCGGCGGCGAGGACGCCGAGGACGAGCGGGTCGCCGGCGAATCGCGCGAGCGACCCGGGGTAGAGCGAGAAGCCGGCGTTGCAGAACGCCATCGTCGAGTGGAAGACGGCGGAGAACCAGTCGTCCATGCGCAGTCGCAGCAGCGCGGCCCCGGCCGCCTCCGCGGCGAGCGTCGCGCCGACGACCCAGAGGACGAGCGCGCGGAGGCCGCGGATGCCGACCGCGCCGTAGGCGTCCATCAGCTGGAACTCGCGCCCCAGCGAGAGGCGGCGTCCGACCGCGAGCAGGAAGAACGTCGCGCAGGTCATGATGCCGAGGCACCCGGCCTGGACGAGCGCGAGGACGACCGCCTGGCCGGCGCGGGTGTAGGCGGTGGCGAGGTCGACGACGGACAGCCCGGTCACGCAGACCGCCGAGCAGGAGGTGAAGAGCGCGTCGGAGAGCCCGCCCCAGCGTCCGTCGGCGCGCGCCCACGGGGAGGCGAGCGCGGCGGCCCCGACGGCGACGAGCGCCAGGAAGCCGATGGCCACGGAGGGGGGACGCCTGGTCATTTCCGGCGGCGGAAGCTGCCCTTCTCCTTGATCCAGACGGCCCAGATGGAGATCTCGTAGAGGATGCAGAGCGGGACGGCCATGACGATCTGGCTCATCGGGTCTGGCGGCGTGAGGAACATCGCGAGGACGAACGCGATGACGATCGCGGCGCGGCGCTTCTCGCGCAGGGCTTTCGACGACACGAGGCCGAAGCACCCCAGCACGAAGATGATCAGCGGCATCTGGAAGACGAGCCCGAAGGCGACGATCAGCTTGAGGACGATCGGCACGTAGGTGTCGATGGTGATGATCTGCTGCGGGATGCCCATCCAGCGGCCGATCTGCTGGAATGCCGTCACGACGAGCGGGACGGTCTTCATGTAGGCGAGGACGCCGCCGGCGAGGAAGAGCGCGGTGCCGGCGGTGATGCCGGAGAGGATCACGAACTTCTCGCGGTTGGTGAGCGCCGGGAACACGAAGCGCAGGACGGCGAAGGAGATCAGCGGGAAGGCTACGACAGTTCCGCCCCAGACGGTGATGGAGAGCCAGACGTCGAACGGCGCGGTCATGCCGACGACCTGGAGAAGGCCCTGGAACTCGGCCGCCGGCGACTTGAGGACGGCGAGGATCTGGTTGGCGAAGACGCCGGCGACGACCATCCCCAGCACCCATGAGACGCCGGCGAAGACTATCGTGTCGCGCAGCGCCAGCAGATGCGCCAGCAGCGGCTGCGGCGGGTCGTTGCGCGCGTCGGGGTTCTCAAGAAGCTTGATCGCCATCTCCCGCCGCCTTCGTCTCGTCCGCCGTGCCTGCCGCCTGTGTCGCCGCGCTTTCAGTCGCCGATGCCGCGCTCGCCTCCGTGCCAGATGCCGCGTCCGCCGTCACGGTCGCCGTCGCTTCGGCGACCTGGCTTTCTGCCGCCTGCGCGGCGGCCTCGACCGAGCGCTCGACCTTCTCGACCTCGCGCTGGATCTCGCGGTCCATGTCCATGATCTGGCGCTTGAAGCTCTCGGCCGCGCGGCGGAACTTCGCGTAGTACTGCCCGAACGTGCGCAGCGCTGACGGCAGCCTCTTCGGCCCCATGACGACAAGAAGGACGGCGAGCAGAACGACCCACTCGCCGGCCCCTACGCTGTCAAAGATGAGCGCGAACAAGAGAAACCACCGTCAGATGCAGGCGAAAACGTGCGCGGACAAGGGCGACGCCCGTCGGACGCGAGCGGGGGCGAGCCGAACGGCGAAGCCCCGCGGACGTCCGACGCTCCGTCACTTCTGGAAGATCGCGAACTCGGCGCGGCGGTTCTGCGCGTAGGCGCTCTCGTCGTGCCCCTCGACCGCCGGCTTCTCCGCGCCGTAGCTGCGCGTCTGGATGCGGTCGGACGCGATGCCGCCCTGCACGAGGTAGTTGCGCACGATCAGGGCGCGGTTCTCGCCGAGCGACATGTTGTATTCGTGGGAGCCGCGCTCGTCGCAGTTGCCCTCGACGACCACCACGCGGTCGGGCTTCTCCGCCAGGTGCTGCGCGACCGCGTCCACCTTGCCGAGCTCGCCCTGCGGGACGACCGCAGAGTCGAACGCGAAGTAGACCGGCGCGAACGACACGTCGTTGCAGCGGGCGTAGAGGTCCTCGAACTTGCCCTCCGACGCGCCGGCGAGCGAGATGTCCTGGGCGTCGGCGTCCGTCGACGAGATGTCGGAAGCGTTGGCCGCGCCGACGCCGGAGCCGGAGCCGCCCTTCGCGGCCTTGTCGTACTTGCAGCCCGCCACGCAGAGCGCCATCGCGAACACGGCCATAACAGTCGAGAACTTCATCTTCTTTTTCTCCCTTGGTTTCGTTGGTTTGGTTTAAGACGATTGAGGGGTATTATAGCACAAACGCGCGCACGCGGGCAACCCCCAGCCGTCGTCCAAGCCGCCGCGGATTACGCGCGTCGTTCGGCGCGGGATGATGGTGACTGCGGAAAATGGTATAATTGCGCCCGTAGTCCGGGCCGACGGGCGCGTCGCCAGCCGGCGGACACCAGCAATATGGAAGAACTGATAGCAAGCTTTCAGGTCGATCACACGAGGATCGTGCCGGGCATCTACGTCTCGCGCGTGGACGCCGTCGGCGACGGGTTCGTAACCACCTTCGACGTCCGCATGAAGCGCCCCAACGTCGAGCCGGCCGTGCACCCGAACGCGCTCCACTCGATCGAGCACGTCGTCGCGACCTACCTCCGCAACGACCCGGAGTGGAAGGACAGGATCGTCTACTGGGGACCGATGGGGTGCCTCACCGGCAACTACCTGCTCGTCAAGGGGCGTCCGACGCCGCAGGAGGTCCTCCCGCTCGTCCTCGCCGCGTTCAGGCACTGCCGCGACTACGAGGGCGAAGTCCCCGGCACGACGGCGGAGACCTGCGGCAACTTCCGCCTCCACGACCTCGCGATGGCGAAGTGGGAGGCGGCGCGGTTCGTCGAGATCCTGGAGAGAGCCCCGTCGTTCGACTATCCGAAGACGGCGCGCGTCGCCGACGCGGCGGGGAGGGCGTTCCATGACTCGTGACGCGGAAGGCCGCCCGGCGGCGGGGCGGGTGAAGCCGCTCTTCCTGGTGATGTCCGCGCCCTCCGGCTGCGGCAAGTCGACGCTCATCGACATGCTCCTCCAGGAGTATCCCGACTTCGTCTACTCGATCTCCTGCACGACGCGGGCGCCGCGCGGCGAGGAGGAGGACGGGCTCGACTACCACTTCCTCGCGAAGGAGCGCTTCGAGGAGCTGATCCGAGAGGGCGCGTTCATCGAGCACGCGAAGGTGCACGACAACTACTACGGGACGCTGAAGGCGCCGATCGAGGAGGTCCTCGCGGAGGGCAACTCGATGATCCTCGACATCGACGTGCAGGGCGCGGCGAAGGTGCGCGACTACGTGCGAGCGCTGCCGAACGTCGACCCGATGAAGGTCGGCTACGTCGACGTGTTCGTCGACCCGCCGTCCCTCGACGCCCTGCGCGAGCGACTGGAGCGCCGCGGCACCGACGCGCCCGCGACGATCGAGCGCCGCCTCGCGAACGCCGAGGGCGAGATCGCGCGCGCCGGCGAGTACATGTTCCGCGTCGTCAACGACGACCTCGGCCACTGCTACAAGAGGCTCTGCGACCTCATCGACGCGCTCAGCGGACGGATGTAGCCGGATTTGGTATAATGCGATCCGATTGTCCCGTGGTGTAGTGGCCGCACAGGGGTTTTTGATACCCTTAGTCCTGGTTCGAACCCAGGCGGGACAACCATACAAGGACAAGGAAGGGAGCGCGAAGGAATGAAACTCGATCCTACGAAGATGAAGGACTGGCAGATCGCCGAGGCCGCGGAGGAGACCCTCCGCCCCGCCGCCGACCTCGCGACGGAGCTCGGCCTCCAGGACGACGAGTGGGACGCCTACGGCAAGTTCCTCGCGAAAATTGACGTCACCAAGGTCCTGAAGCGCGTCGGCGCCGGACGCAAGGGCAAATACATCGACGTCACCGCGATCACGCCGACCGCGCTCGGAGAGGGCAAGACGACGACGACGCTCGGGCTCGTCGAGGGGCTCGGCCGCCTCGGCAAGAAGGTGATCGGCTGCGTCCGCCAGCCGTCCGGCGGGCCGACCTTCAACATCAAGGGCTCGGCCGCCGGCGGCGGACTCGCCCAGGTCGTGCCGCTCACCTCGCTCTCGCTCGGCCTCACCGGCGACATCGACGCGGTCACCAACGCGAACAACCTCGCGATGGTCGCGCTCAACGCCCGGATGCAGCACGAGCGCAACCACGACGACGCCTGGCTCGCCGAGCGCGGCCTCAAGCGCCTCGACGTCGACCCGGAGCGCATCCAGTTCCGCTGGGCGATGGACTTCTGCGCCCAGGGCCTCCGGAACATCGAGATCGGCAAGGGCGGCAAGCTCGACGGCTTCACCTGCGAGAGCGGCTTCTACATCTCCGTCGCCTCCGAGGTGATGGCCATCCTCGCGATGGCGTCCGACCTGAAGGACCTGCGCGAGCGCCTCTCGAAGGTCGTCGTCGCCTACTCGAAGAGCGGCGCCCCCGTCACGACGCGCGACCTGGAGGTCGACGGCGCGATGTGCGCGCTGCTCGTGAACGCCGTCAAGCCGACGCTCATGCAGTCGCTCGAAGGCCAGCCGATGCTCGTCCACGCCGGGCCTTTCGCGAACATCGCGATCGGACAGAACTCCGTCGTCGCCGACCGCCTCGCCTGCGCCCTCGGCGACTACGTCGTCACCGAGAGCGGCTTCGCGTCCGACATGGGCTTCGAGAAGTTCTGGAACATCAAGTGCCGCTGCTCAGGGCTGAAGCCGGACGCCGTGGTGCTCGTCGCGACGGTGCGCGCGCTGAAGGCGCACGGCGGGGCCCCGAAGGTCAAGGCGGGGCTTCCGCTCGACCCGGCCTACACGACGGAGAACCTCGAGCTCCTCGAGAAGGGGTGCGCGAACCTGCTCGCCCACATCGACATCATCCGCAAGTCGGGCGTCCAGCCGGTCGTCTGCCTGAACGCCTTCTACACGGACACGCCGGCGGAGCGCGACCTCGTGCGCCGCGTCGCGGAGGGCGCGGGCGCGGCGTTCGCCGTCTCCGACCACTGGCTCAAGGGCGGCGAGGGCGCGATCGACCTCGCGAAGGCCGTCGTCGCGGCGTGCGACGCGCCGAACGACTTCCACTACCTCTGCGACCTCGGCGAGCCTCTGCGCGCGCGCATCGAGAGGCAGGTCAAGGAGGTCTACGGCGGCGACGGCGTGGACTACGAGCCGGAGGCCCTGAAGAAGCTGGAGGCGTTCGAGGCCGACCCCGAGACGGCGCGCCTGCCGGTCTGCATGGCGAAGACGCAATACTCGCTCTCGCACGACCCGAACCTGATGGGGCGTCCGACGGGATGGCGCCTGCCGGTGAAGGACGTGCTGCTCTATCGCGGCGCGGGGCTGGTCGTGCCGGTCGCCGGCGAGATCAAGCTCATGCCGGGGACGTCGGCCTCGCCGGCCTTCCGGCGCATCGACGTCGACGTCGAGACGGGCAAGGTTCGCGGACTCTTCTAGCGGGATGAAGGTCCACTCGTTCGAGACCTTCGGCGCGGCGGACGGACCGGGCGTCCGCTTCGTCGCGTTCCTCAACGGATGCCCGTTCCGCTGCGCCTACTGCCACAACCCCGACACCTGGGCGAGTCCGCCGGCGATGGAGGTTTCGGCGGACGACGTCCTGGCGCGCGCCCTGCGCTACCGCGCCTACTGGCGCGACGAGGGCGGGATCACCGTCTCCGGCGGAGAGCCCATGCTGCAGTCCGCCGAAGTCGCCGACCTCTTCGAGAAGGCGCATTCGGCCGGAGTGAACACCTGCCTCGACACGGCGGCGGGGTGCTTCCGCCGCGGCGACGCCGACCAGGAGCGGCTTCTGCGCGCGTCGGACACGGTTCTCCTCGACCTCAAGCTCTTCGACGACGCGGCGCACCGGCGGCTGACCGGCTCCGGCAACGCGCAGGTGCTCGACTGCGCCCGGCGTCTCGCCGAGCTCGGCGTCCGCGTCTGGGTGCGGCGGGTGCTGGTGCCGGGGGTGACGGATTCCGAGGACGACCTCCGCAGGACTGGCGAATTCGTCCGTTCGCTCGGCAACGTCGTCCGCGTCGACGTCCTGCCGTATCACACGCTCGGCGTGGCGAAGTGGAAGTCGCTGGGGCTCGCCTACGCGCTCGACGGCGTCCGCCCGCCGACGGACGCCGAAGTCGCCCGCGCCCGCCGGTCGCTGTGCCTAGTGCCTAGTGCTTAGTGCCTAGTGGGTAGGGCGCGACGTCCTCGGCGCGCCGTCGCCTTGTGCGCTCCTAACCCATTGCCAAGCGCAAAGATTCTAAACCTAAAAACCGCAGTTGTCGGTTGTATAATCTCACACGGAGGCACGGAGACACGG
>CAVCXQ010000055.1:0-7256 GCA_963606275.1 uncultured Muribaculaceae bacterium
GGGGAATGGGGAATGGGGAATGGGGAACGGGGAATGGGGAATGGGGAACGGGGAATGGGGATTGGGGAATGGGGGAGACGATGGCCGACGGGTCGGAGACAATGTCGCGGGACGGGTCGAGGCCGGCCTCCTTGAGCGACTCCGGGACGCCGGCGTAGGTGAGCTTGTCGACGACGAGGACGGAGCAGTCCGTCTCGCGGACGAGCAGGCGGGCGAGTGCGGATCCGATGAAGCCGGCGGCGCCGGTCACGATGCAGCGTCTAGTCTTCATCTGCGAAGTCTCCCGTGTTCTGCTTTTTCTGTCCGTGAGCGGGTGCTGGTGTCGCGTCCGCCTTGGGCGCGGCGGCGGCGCCGGGAGCGCCCTTCTCGTCCTTCACGCCCTGCGCCTTGACGTCCTTCGGGCCGTTGGTCTTGGCGTCCTTCGGTCCCTGCTTCGGGCGGTAGCCGTAGCCATAACCGTAGCCGTAGCCATAGCCGCCGTATTTGCCGTAGTGTCGCTGTCCGTGGGAGGTGAAGGCGCGGGCGCTGGAGACCTCGATGTCGTTGACGATGACGCCAAGGATGTTGGCGCCGGCCTCGGTGAGCGAGCGCGAGCAGGCCTGGATGGGGCGGAAGCGGGTGCGGTCTGGGCAGCACATGACGAGGACGGAGTCGACGAGGGTGGAGAGCGAGACGACGTCGCCGACGAGTCCGTATGGCGGGGCGTCGACGATGATGTGGTCGTAGTTGGCGCGGGCCCACTTGAAGAACTCCGGGACGACGGCGAGCCCGAAGATCGTCGCCGGCGAGACGCCCTCCGGCGGCAGGGAGGCGACGACGTCGAGTCCCGCGACGTCGGTATGGCGGACGATCGAGGCGAAGTCGGGGACGGAGCCGGCGGAGGCGGACTGGAGGACGTGCGAGAAGCTGTGGGCCTCGTCGAGCTCCAGTCCCCAGATCGTGGCGAGGCGCGGGCGGCGGAGGTCGAAGTCGACGTGGAGGGTGCGGCGTCCGGCCTGGGCGTAGGCGATGGCGAGCGAGGTGGAGGTGATGGTCTTGCCCTCGCCCGGCTGGGTGGAGATCAGCAGCAGGCAATGGGAGATGGCCTCGTAGCGCGGCGAGTCGAGCAGGTTGCGGAGTCCGGCGACGGCCTCGGAGAACTGGGAGTAGCGGTCTTCTAGCAGGTGGCGGGCGACCTCCTCGCGGCGCTTGCGGCGGACGTGCGGGAGGACGGCGAGCACCTTCAGCGCGAGGCGCTGCTCGATGTCCGAGAGGTTGACCACGGTGTCCTCGAGGTTGTCGATGACCAGCACGAAGAGGACGCCGAGGCCGAAGGAGAGGACGATGCCGGCGCCGAAGACGATCGCGGGGTTGGGGAACACGGGCTTGGCGGGCACGGTGGCCTGGCGGCCGACGCGGACGATCTCGTTGTTGGACTCGGCCTCGAGGCGGGCCTTGTTCTCGTCGAGGATCAGCCCCTCGAGGACGCGGTTGGCGATCTCGAACTCGGCGTCGAGCTGGACGAGGCCGGACTCGGCGAGCACGATGCGCTGCTCGGTCGAGGCGAGCTCGGCGCCGAGGGTCTCCTGCTTCTGGCGGAGGATCGCGAGCTGGTTGCGGGCGACGCGGAGGGTGGCGCGGCCGGTGAGGAGGGCGCGCGCGGCGGCGTCGAGGAAGCGCTGCTTCGAGAGCTCGAGGACGCTCTTGGCGGCCTTGACTTCCGGGTGGCTCTCGGTGTAGGAGAGCATCAGCTGCTGGTACCTGCCGTTGGCGTCCTGGAACGCCTTGAACTCCTCGGCGATCTCCTGGGCGCGGGGGACGCTGGTGGAGAGGTTGCCGTAGGAGGCCGGGTCCTTCTGGACGGCGGCGAGCATCTTCTCCCACTCGATGAGCTGGGTCTCCTCGGTCTCGAGCGCCAGGATGTCCGCCGTCGTCTTGGAGAGGCTCATCTGGACGGTCTCGCGGGCGGCGCGGAGGTTGTCGACCTTGTTGGAGGAGCGGAACTCCAGGCGGCGCTTGGAGATCTTGTCCGCCTCGCGGCGCTTGCGCTCGACGTTCTGGTGGATCTGGGAGACGGCCTTGTCGCAGCGGATCTTGTTCTCCTCGTCGGTGAACGACTCGATGGAGGCGGCGTAGGCGTTGGCGATGTCGGCGCAGAGCTCGGGGGTCTTGGCGCGGACGGCGATGGTGATGATGCGCGAGTTGCGCTTGAGCTCGAGAGTCGAGCCCGAGATGACCTCGACGAGCGTCTCGTCGGAGACGGTGGAGTTCGGTCTGCTGGCGCGATACTGCTGGATGATCTTGGCGACGATCTTCTCGGAGCGCCAGTCGGAGATGCGGGTGTTGAAGATCTCGACGTAGCTGCTGCCGTAGTCCGGGGTGACGTCGGAGAGCCCGCTCAGGGCGCGTCCGCCGGAGAAGCGGCGCATGTCCAGGGAGAACTCGCTGGTGGCCTCGTAGACCGTGGGCGCGATGCGGTAGAAGGTGAAGGCGACGATCAGCCCGACGATGAAGAACACGAAGACGGAGAGCCACCGCTGGGAGACGACGCGGAGCATCCGCGCCGGGGTCACCTTGCCGATGACCGTGCCCTCTCCGTCGTCGCCGGCGGAGCCGCCGTAGGCGCGTCCGCCGTAGTAGGCGGCGGAGCCGTAGTTCTTCGCCGCGCCGGAGCCGTAGTAGACGGGCTTGCCGGATCCGTAGTAGACTGGCGAGGAGCCGCTCTCCTTGCCGTAGTATAGGGGCTTGTCAGACATTCTTCATCTCCGAAGCAGTGAAGGCCTTCGCCGACGCCGCGATGGCGGCGCCGGCGGCGAGAAGCGCGTCCGGGCGCATGAAGGAGGCGTCGAACGGGACGTCGAGCGCGAGGACGGCGACGAACAGCGGAGCGAGGACGGTCGCCGGGTGCGGGATCGCGGGCGACTTCGCCCAGGCGGCGAGGCGCATGGCGTACGTGAAGAGCAGGAAGCAGAACGGCAGCGCGAGCAGCGCGACGCCGGCGATGCCGCGCTCGGCGAGCGCGAGCCATCCGCCGTTGGCGACCGCCGCCGCGCCTGGCGGGATGACGTCCCATTCGTCCGGCAGGGCGTTGAAGCGGACGTCGACGGCGAAGGTGCCGAGGCCGGTGCCGACCCACGGCGACGACCGCCACGCGCGCTGGGCGACGTCGGAGAGCGTCCGCCGCAGCTCCATGAAGCCCTCCGGCACGAAGGCGCGGGCGGCGTAGGCGTCGGCGCGTGCCATGAGCGCGTCCTCCGGCATGAGGAAGATGACGGCGACGACACCGACGGCGAGCGAGATGGCGAAGACGGCGAGGAGGCGGTATTCGCCGGGGCTTCGCAGGGTCGCGTGGGCGTAGAGGAAGGCGGCACCGAGGACCAGCAGCCCGGCGACGGCGAAGACGGCGGACATCGCGGGCGGGGCGAAGGCGAAGGCGCCGGCGGCGGTGCAGCCGACCGCCAGCGGGGCTGCCAGGAGGGCGCGACCCCAGCGACGCTCGAACGCAGTCGCGAACGCCGCCGTCGCAGAGAGGAAGTGGAGTCCGAAGGCGAGCCCGGCGAACGACGCGGACGGCGACGGGAAGGCGAAGAGCGAGTCGCCGGGGACCCAGCCGAACCGCGCCGCCGCGAGGGCGACGACGGACGCCGCGCCGGCGAGCGCGGCGGACATGTAGAGCGTCGCCATGCGGGCGGAGCGGCCGAGCGCCTGGCGGACGGACAGCGCGACGACCGAGAGGGCGATGACGACGGCGAACGGCAGCAGCCCCTCTCCGTCGGCGCAGCCGGGGAAGAACGCGACGGCGGCCTGGGCGATGCCCCAGTCGCCCTTCTCGGCGTCGTAGGCCATCCTGACCCCGCCGTTCAGGGCGCGGAGGCCGGCGAACGCGACGAGGACGAGCGAGAGGTAGAGGAACGGGTCGTGCGCGAGGGCGGACGCGACGCGGCGGCGCGCGGCGTGGAGCGGCTCGCCGCTGCGCGTCGACGGATTGAAGACGACCCAGGCGGAGGCGAGGAGCGTCAGCCAGAGAAGCGCAAGAGCGGTCTGGCGCGGGGTGCAGAAGGGAAAGAGGAAGAGCGGCGCGACCGCCACGATGGCCAGGTGCGCCGCAAGTCCGTATTTTGCGATGAACCGCTGCACCGTCAGTACGTGAAGCGGACGCCGCCAGTCAGGCGCCAGCGGTCGTAGTCGAGGTAGCGGGAGTGGTCGTTCCAGCTCTTCATGTATTCGGCGTATGCGAAGAGCGCGAGGAAGCGGTTGAGCGTGTAGTCGAGGCCGACACGCGCCGAGGCGACGTCGAGGCGGTAGTCGTCCGAGTAGCCGCCGACGGGTTCGTGGGTCTCGCGGCGGTAGGTGCAGTCGAGGGTGGCGCGCAGCTTGCCGCGGACGAGCGCCTTGCCGAGGCCCCAGCTGACGGAGTCGACGCGCGAGCGCGACGCCATCTCGCGCTCGGACGGCTGGTAGTAGCTCGACGCGACGAACATCGTGTTGAGCGTGTCGGAGATCAGCCACTTGCCGGAGAGAGTGTAGACGAAGCCGTTGTTGGCGCTTGCGCCGTTGGCGTATTCGAATCGGCTCCAGCCGGCGAGGACGCGGTAGGAGATGCGCTCGGTGGCGTAGGAGCCGATGCCGACCTGGGCGGTGTAGCCCTGGGAGCTGCGCGAGTAATACGAGCGCGACACGTTGTCCTGCAGATAGCCCTGGTAGCCGACGTTGGCGAGGAAGTCCGTCCACTTCGACGGCGCGAAGCCGATGCTCAGGTTGCCCGTCCAGCGCTGCCAGCCGAAGAGGCCGCCGTAGCGGCCGTAGCCGTAGTCGTCCTGGTCGTAGTCGATGTTGTAGTAGCTGGCCATGAGCTCGGAGTGCAGGCTCTCGTTGAAGCGGCGCTGGGCGACGCCCTGGATGGAGAACTCGCGGTAGTCGCCGGTGTAGGCGCGGCCGTCGGCGAGCGAGAGGTCGTCCGCCAGCGTCACCTGCTGGAAGCGCTCGGAGAGCATCAGCGACCAGCCCTTCTCGTTGCCCCTGGTGCTGCTCCAGTTCCAGCGCAGCGTCTCGCCGTAGGAGTGCTGGTTGTAGTTGTTGTAGTAGCGCTTCTGGCAGTAGGCGCGGTAGTTGTAGTAGGCCGTCAGCAGCAGCGACCAGCTCTCGGCGTTGTATTCGAGCGAGAAGCCGGGGTTGACCGTCCACATGACGTCGTCGGTCTTGCCGGAGCCTCCGTTGCTCCATCCGCCCACGTTGGAGTCGTAGGTCGCGGACACCGAGACATACGGCCTGAGGGTCATGCGCTGGCCGATGCGGAAGCCGGTCGGGCGGTCCATCGTCTCTGCGGACGCCGACGCGGCCGCGAGCGCGGCAAGCGCGGCGGCGGTCAGCATGATATGGCTTTTCTTCATGGCTTGAAAATCTCCGTTCGTGGTTGGCGCAAGGTCAGCGGGTCGTCTGGCCGGGGTAGCCGCGGGCCTCCTCGACCGCCTCGATTACGGCGCCGATGGAGGGGCCGGGGTCGATCGCGCCGAAGCCGACGGCGTTGTAGTGCTCGGTCATCTCGGCGTCGACGAGCGGGTTGTGCTTCTTGGTGTCGACGTTCGGGTGGATGTTCCAGCCGGCGACGTCCACGAGCAGCGAGTCGGCGAACTGCGGGCCGGTCACGCGAAGCACCACCGGCTGGCGGTTCGGGTCGTTGCCGAAGCCGTCGCCGCCGAGCATCGGCTCGTAGCTCTTGTCCTGCCCGTCGGCGAGGGCGGCGGGGAACCACTCGTTCTTCGCGACGTCGCGCGCGGACTCCGGCAGGGCGGCGACGATCGGGCCGACGACCGCCTGGTTGGACGGGGAGTTGGAGCCGCGGATCATCATCAGCGCGGCGAAGCCGGCGCGGACGTCGCCGTCGTCGACCGTCGCCACGCGCTCGTTCACCTTCGCCATCACCGACTCCGAAAGCTTGACGAACTGCTCGTCGGTGAACGTGCGCCCCTTCGCCGTCGCGCGGTTCATCAGGTCGGACGAGAGGCTCTCGTTCATGTCGGGCAGCGCGTCGAGCGGGACGGTCGCGTAGATCTCGGCGACCAGCGTCGTCACGTTGCCCTTGCGCGAGCCCTCGAGGGCCGCGCGGTTGACCGCGACGAACGTCGCGATGCGCTCGCTCTCGGAGCCGGGCATCTTCGCGACCGCCGCGTTGACGTCGGCGAGGAACTGCCGCTGGTCTTCGGCGGACAGCCGGCGCATCGTCGCCTTCATCTCCGCCGGGCTGGCGACGGCGCGGTCGATCCTGCCGCGCGCCTCCGCCAGGGACATGCTCGCGGACGTCTTGGCCGCCGCTGCGTCGGCCGCGACGGCATCCGCCGCGCACGTGAAGGCCAGCCCCGCAAGCAGGGCAGCCGCAACGCTCATCGCCTTCTTCGTCTTCATCTGACTTTCCTCCCTCATGCCAGTTGAAATTGAGAAAATCAATACCAGGTCTCGGGGACCCACACCACGTCGCCGGCCCTGAGCGACATGTCCTTGTCGATGCGCCCGTCCTTGCCGATCTCGCTGATGCTCACGATCGTCCGCGTCTGGTTGCCGTCGCGGTCGCACCGCGTCACCCGGACGTGCGACTTGTCCGCGAACGGCTTGCACCCGCCGGCGGACTGCAGGGCCTTGGTGACGGTCAGGTCCATCGTCGCCGGCATGTTCACCGGGCCGGGGTTCATCACCTCGCCGAGCACAGTCACCGTCCCCCACGGGGAGACTCCCGTCCTGGCGTCGAACTGCGCGAACGTCACCGTGATCATCGGCTGGCGCAGGTACTTGGAATACGCCTTCACCAGCTTCTGCTTGAGAGAGTCGAGCGTCAGCCCGTCGCACGCCACCGGCTCGGTCAGCAGGTAGGGCAGGGTGATGTCGCCGTTCTGGTCGACGAGCGCGTCCATCGTCACCGGCTTGTCGACGGACACCCCGACCTGCACGATCAGCAGGATGCCGGGGCGGATGCGCGGCCCGTCCCACCACGTGGCGACGACGGACGAGTCGACCGCCTCGCGCTCGGAGAACGCGTCTACGACCGTCTCGCACCCGCACAGAAGCGCGAGCGGGAGCGTCACGGACAACGCTGTAGAGACTCTTGTCATGTTTCAGGTGGAATTATACACTTTTTCATCCATGCAAGTCAAGGGACGGAGCGACGCGAGCGTAATGGGTTAGGAGTCAGTTGCGAATCTTCTGTTTGCCTTCCGTCGCGACCCTCCCTTCGCTTGCCGACGTGCGGCGCGTTTCGGGGCAACGGTGCTCCCGCCTCCGGGCGG
>CAVCXQ010000056.1:0-7208 GCA_963606275.1 uncultured Muribaculaceae bacterium
ACATCTGGTTCTCATCCAGGCAAGAGGAGTTCGACTCTCCTAGGGGCTGCCAATCCGTGAAAGGCGCACAGACCGCCCGATGAAAGGCATCGCAAGATTTCTTAAGCTGCTCATGCGGACGGTCGAGGTCGTCTGCATTCTGCTCTTCGCCTTCGCCGTCTCCCTATTCTTCCGCGACCAGTCCGTGCCCGCGTCATGGGTAGAGGCGGCGGTCGCCCGCGCCGTCCCGCCATCGCTGGAGGTGGAGCTCGACTCGCTCTCCTTCGGCTTTCGGCACGGCGTCGTCGTGGACGGGCTTCGCGTGTTCGAGCGCGGCGGACACGGGACGAACGCCCCTGCGGCGTCCGCCGACCGCGTGGTCGCCGACGTGTTCGGCCGCCGGCTTCTCGTCGTCGGCGCGCGCTATCCGCGGCTTTTCGACTCATACTACGCGCCGGAGAACACGGAACGCGACGAGGCGGTGTCCGCTCGCCTCCCGCGTCTGCCGCGCTTCTCGCTGGAGCTGGAGCGTCCGGCGATCCTCGGCGTCGAGCCGGAGCGCGTCGTCGCCGACGTGTCGGTCTCGCCGAAGGGCGTCTGGTTCGAGCGCATCCACCTCGACTGGCCGGAAAGCGAGGAGGGCCCGATGGCGATCGACGGAAGGTGCGCCGTCGACCTCGCCGCCCAGACGGTGGAGGGAGAGGTGCGCGGCACGGCGCTGCAGCGGCACATCCGCCCGATGCTCGTCGCGCTCGACCTCCCGGTTTCGCTGCCATACATAGACGCGTTCACCGAGGTGCCGGGCAAGGTGCCGGCGTCGTGCGCCTGGCGCGTCAACCTCGTCAACAGCGACTTCACCCTCGACCTCGGGCTCCACCCGGCGCTCGGGCGCTACCGCGGCGTCCCCATGACCAGGGCGGACGGCGACCTGCACCTCTTCGTCTACACGCGCGGCGACCACCTCAACTACCACCACGTGTTCGGGCCGATCGTCGGCGTCGGCCCCGACGGCGCCCCGCTCGAGGGCACCGTCGTCGTAGACGGCACCAACGGATTCAACACCGTCACCGTCGACGCCAAGAGCCACCTCCCGGTCGCCGACCTCCTCAAGATCGGCGGCTTCGAGGACGACTACGTCGGCGACGACGTCTTCGGCGTCTCGCAGTGCAGTCTCGAGTTCCGCTTCCCTCGCTCGATGACGGACAACTACGAAGTCCTCAACGGACGCGGCAGCCTTTCCGTGAAGGACGGGCACCTTATGCGCCTCAAGGGCTTCAAGGGACTCGTCGCCATGCTCGCCGAGAAGGTCCCCGGCGTCTCGTGGTTCACCGACGTCACCCAGGGCTCGTGCGACTACGTGATAGAGAACGGCGTGCTCAGGAGCGACAACATCTACATCGAAGGCACGGTGTTTTCGGTCAAGATGTATGGGAAGTTCGACGCGGTCAACGGCCGGCTCGACTTCACGGCGCGGGTGCAGTTCACCAAGAAGGACTCCTTCGCCGGCAAGATCCTGCATCCGCTGACCTGGCCGTTCACCAAGCTGCTCCTGGAGTTCCGGCTGACCGGCTCGCCAGGCGACCCGAAGTGGGAATACGTCAGCGTCGTCGACCGCGTCGTGGAGGCCGCGAAATGAACCTCACCAGCCCCAGCCAGGTCAAGGCCTGGTGCATCGAGCACGACTTCCACCCCAACAAGGTCCTCGGGCAGAACTTCCTCGTCGACCTCAACGCCGTCAAGGCGATAGTGGACGCAGGGCTCGAAATAATCGAATCGTCGAATAATCGAATAATCGAATGCGAGGGCGACAGGCCATCGCCAGCCAATTCGAATATTCGATTATTCGATTATTCGACTATCCTCCCCCATGTCCTTGAAATCGGTCCTGGGCTTGGGGTGCTGACGGAGGAGCTGCTGAAGCGCGGCTGCCGCGTGACGGCGGTCGAGAAGGACCCGGCGCTCGCCGCGCGCCTCGCCGAGTCGCTCGGCTGCCCGCCGAACCTCACCGTCGTCGCCGCCGACGCCATCGGATGGATTGCGGGGATGGGAAAGGTGGCTGAGAATGGGGACGTGAGGGACGAGAGCGGCGCGAGGGACGGGGGGCCTGACGCCTTTCGCTTCACGCAGATGATTTCGAACCTCCCCTACCAGGCTGGGACGCGGATTCTGCTGGAGCTCGTGCAGCGGCGGTGCGTGCCGGCGATGACGGTGCTGGTGCAGACGGAGGTGGCGGAGCGACTGGCGGCGAGCCCCGGCTCGAAGACGCGGGGGCTGGCAGGCGTCTGGGCGCAGCTGGACTACGACGTCAGGATCGTGCGCAAGGTGTCCGCCAGCTGCTTCTGGCCGCGTCCCGCCGTCGGGTCGAGCGTCGTGCGCCTCGACCTGCACGACCGCAACGCCGGGCTTTCGGAGGAGGTGCGGCGGATGTTCCGCAGCGTGACGAAGCGGGCGTTCGAGCACCGCCGCAAGCAGCTGGGCAGCGTGTTCCGCGGCGAGGTGGCGTCGTCCGCCCGCGCCGAAGACCTCTCCAACGACGACTGGATCGCGATGGCGCAGGCGTTCGCGGCAGGGCAGCTCCCGTTCGTCCTATAGCAGGAACGCGAAGATTCTCCTCGGCCTCCAAATTCCGCCGATGAAATGTCGGGCAGACGTCCAGCTCGCCCGCGCGGACGGCGGGGAGGCGCGGGTTTTGCTATAATAGCCGCCAATGAGAACGATCGTCGCGATTGCCGCCGCAATGCTCCTCGCGCCGCCCCCCGCGGCGGCGGACGGCGCGCCGGCGTCCGCCGCCGAGGCCTGGAACGCCGGCGTCGACTTCTACCGCGCCGGCGACGTCACCAACGCGCTGCGAGTCCTGCGTCCGCTGACGCTCTCCAAGACCCACGGCCCGCGCGCGGCCGAGCTCGTCGCCAAGCTCGCCTACGACGCCGGCGACCGCGAGGAGGCCGCCGCCGCCGCGCAGATCGCCCTCCGCGCCGCGCCGGACGACGCCAGGGCCAACCGCAACTTCACCCGCGCCGTCGACGGACTTCTCGAGGCGCGCGAGACGAAGCACGTCAACGACGTCCTGAAGACCGCGCAGGGCAAGGACCCGACCGCGCTACTCCTCTCGGCGACGATTGACGCCCGCCGGCTCTTCTCCGAGTCCGCGACATACCGCACGAACTCGCCGGCCCGCGCCGTCGCGCTCGCCGACAGGATGGAGTCCGACGCCAGGCGCCTTGCCGACGCCTGGATCCCCGTGCGCGAGGCGATCGTCCAGTCCGTCACCAACGAAGAGCAGTCCGCGACCATCCTCCTGCAGATCGAGCAGGCGGAGGCGAAGACGAAGAAGGCGGCTCGCGCCCTCGGCGACATGGACGACGCGGCGTATCCGGCGCTCTCGGAAGTCGAGAGCGACTTCACGCGCTTCCTCAAGCAGGCGGTCTTGCCGCCGGCGGCGATGGGAGAGGACCTCGTCGCGCAGTCGAACGCCTGGCTGGACGTCGAGGCGTTCAACGGACGCAGCTGGCAGCGGGACGCGCTCGACTACACGCGCGCGTTCCGCGCGAAGTTCCCCGCCTGGGCGAAGGAATACGAGCAGCGCGCGCAGGCGGACACCAACATGCCTCCGTTCTCCGCCGAAGACCAGGCCAAGGTCGCCGCTCTCGCCGTCGAGCTGGAGAAGCTCCAGCTCGGCTCGGTCGAGAACGCCGTCCCGCCAGACCAGGAGAAGGCCCTGAAGGTCATCGAGGCGATTCGCGAGCTGATGCCGAAGAATCCGAATGGCGGCGGCGGACAGGGCCAGCCGCAGCAGAACCCGCAGCAGGGCCAGGACCAGCAGAAGCAGCCGCCGCAGGACGAACAGAAGCAGGACCAGAACCAGGACGACCAGAGCCAGCAGGGCGAGACGGACGAGCGCCAGACGGAAGACCCGCAGGACCAGCTGGAGGACGAGCCGGATGACGGCGAGGGACAGGAGGAGCAGTCCGAGGAGGACAAGGAGGTCGAGGCGACTTTGAAGCGCGCACAGGAGCGCAGCGACGAGCACGAGGCGGACAAGAGAGCGCGGATGCGCAAGGCTTCGCTGCCTCCGAACGAAAGGGACTGGTAGAGATGAAAGTCGTGGTGGCGTGCGGCGGCACGGGCGGACATGCGTTCCCGGGCCTGGTGGTTGCGGAGGAGCTCGCGCGGCGCGGGCACGAGGTCACGCTGTGGGATTCCGGGCGCGACGTGGAGTCGAGCGTCCTGAAGCGCTGGACCGGCGCGACGTTCTCGACGGGGGCGCGTCCGCTGACGCCTCGGAACGCGCTCGCGCTGCTGCGGTCGGTCGTGCGCTGCCGGCGGGAGATGCGGCGGACGCGTCCAGACGCGCTGCTGGCGATGGGGAGCTACTCGTCGCTGCCGCCGGTGCTGGCGGCGCGGAGCTGCGGGGTGCGGGTCGTCCTGCACGAGGCTAACGCCGTGCCGGGCAAGGCGGTGGACTTCCTCTCGCGCTTCGCCTCGGTCGTGGCGACGAGCTTCCCGGTGACGTCGCGCTACCTGCCGAACGCGAAGACGGTCGTGACCGGGCTGCCGGTTCGCGGGGACATCGCGTCCGGGAAGAGGTTCCCGTTCATCCCGCCGAACGCATTCGTGGTCTTCGTGACCGGCGGCAGCCAGGGCGCCCACGCGGTGAACGCGCTGATGTCGAAGGCGCTGGTCATGCTCCGCCGGGAGATGGAGGAGTCCTGCGCGGGGCGTCCGCTCTACGTCATCCACCAGACCGGTCTCCGCGACGAGGGCGAGGTGATGGGCGCCTACGCGGCGGCGGGGCTGCCGTCGCGGGTGCACGCCTTCGAGGACGAGATGGCGGACGCCTTCGCGTCGGCGGACTTCGTGGTCGCGCGCGCGGGAGCGTCGACGTGCTTCGAGCTGGCGGCGTGCGGCAGGCCCGCGCTGCTGATTCCGCTCCCGAGCGCCGTCCGCGACCACCAGCACTACAACGCCGAGTTCTTCGCCGCCGCCGGCGCGGCGGACGAGGGGGTGCAGGCGAAGCTCACCCCGCGAGCCGTCTGCCGCTATCTCTGCCGGAAGTGCCTCAACCCCGCCTCGCTCGCGGCGATGGCGGAGAAGTCGAGGACGCTCGCCGCGCCTGACGCCGCCGCCCGCGTCGCCGACCTGGTCGAGGGAACGGAGGTGCCGCAATGACGCTCGCCGCCTCCGCGCTCGCCTTCGCCGCGGCGTTCGCCGCGCTCGCGCCGGCCGCGTCCGCCGCCGCCGCGCCGGCGTCGCCGCGTCCGGACAGGGCGCCGGACTTCGCGGACGAGTTCGACGGACACGCGCTCGACGAGACGCGGTGGACGGACTGGATTCCGTCGTTCCAGGGGCGCTCCGCCGGATTCCTCTTCGCACGCGACAACGTGTCCGTGTCCAACGGCTGCCTTCGGCTGACGGCGCGCTTCATGCGCGACGACGAGAAGACCGTCGAGAACCTCCGCAGAGGATTCACCACCTACGCCACCGCCTTCGTGCGCGCGAAGAAGAAGACGCTCTACGGATACTACGAGTGCCGCGCCAGGACGATGAAGTCGAAGGTCTGCAACGCATTCTGGCTCTACGACCCGCTATCCGACAGCCCCGAGAGGAAGTTCCGTCCCGGCGACTTCAGCGAGGAGATCGACATGTTCGAGATCTTCGGCTCGCTGCGCGACTGGTACGGGACGGTCCACTGCATGCGGACGCCATATCTGGAGGGGATCGTCAACGGCGGCGTGGAGAAGCTGCCGGAGAAGTCTCGCAAGGTCAGGCTTGCGTTCGACCCGTCCGAGGACTTCCACGTCTACGGGCTGCTCTGGACGAAGGAGCGGCTGGCGTGGTTCGTGGACGGCGTGGAGGTGTTCTCGCGCGCGAACGACAGGTTCAGCCGTCCGCTCCACGTCACCTTCGACTGCGAGGTGATGTACAGCTGGGTGGGCGAGCCCGAGGCGGGCGAGCTGCCCGCCGTCTTCGAGGTCGACTGGTTCCGCCACTGGGCGGACCGGGACGGCTGAACCGGCCCCTTTGCCTTTTGGCGGCAGATTGTGGTATAATGCGCGGTGTGAAAAGAGGTTCTCGAAAGACGAAGCTGAAATACCGCCGGATCCTGCTCAAGCTTTCCGGCGAAGTCCTTGGCAACCGCGAGACGGGCGAGTGCATCGACCCGGCGAAGCTTGCGTTCATGGCGGAGCGCGTGAAGCGCGTCCACGAGATGGGCTGCGAGGTCGGCATCGTCCTCGGCGGCGGCAACATCTTCCGCGGGCTCACCGGTGCCGGCCAGGGCGTCAACCGCGTGACCGGCGACTCGATGGGGATGCTCGCGACGATCATCAACGCGCTCGCGATGATGAACGCCCTTGAGGCGATCGGCGTGCCGACGCGCGTCATGACGGCGATCGAGATGCCGAAGCTCGCCGAGCCGTTCATCCAGCGCCGCGCCCTGCGCCACTTCGAGAAGGGGCGCGTCGTCATCTTCGGCGGCGGCACCGGCAACCCGTACTTCTCCACCGACTCCGCCGCCGCCCTCAAGGCAAGCGAGATCGGCGCCGACGCCCTCCTCAAGGCGACGAAGGTCGACGGCGTCTACACCGCCGACCCCAAGAAGGACCCCAATGCGACGAAATACGCCTCGCTCAAGTACGAGACGGCGATCGAGAAGCACCTGAAGGTCATGGACTCCGCCGCGTTCGCGCTCTGCATGGAGAACCACATCCCGATCATCGTCTTCGACTTCTTCGACAAGAACGCGCTCGAGGCGGCCGTCGAAGGCAAGACCGTCGGAACGATCGTGAGTTGAGGGAATTGGGAACAGGAAACGGGGAACTGGGAACAGGGAATTTCGAGATCAAAACAACGAAAAAGAAAGAGAACATGGAAACTGTTGCTGAAGTGCTGAACGACACGACGACGAAGATCGCGAAGAGCTTCGAGGCCCTGAAGGCCCAGTTCGCGGGGCTCCGCACGGGCAAGGCCTCGCCGGCGATGGTCGACGGCGTCCAGGTCGAGGCGTGGGGCTCGAAGATGCCGATCAAGAACATCGCGACGATCTCGACGCCGGAGCCGCGCCAGATCAAGATCACCCCGTTCGACCCGACGACGATCGACGCGATCAACAAGGCCATCCTCGCGGCGAATCTCGGCGTGACGCCGCAGACGGACGGCAAGGTGCTGCGCATCACCGTCCCGGAGCTGAACGAGGAGCGCCGCAAGGAGATCGTCAAGACGGCGAAGAC
>CAVCXQ010000057.1:0-7121 GCA_963606275.1 uncultured Muribaculaceae bacterium
CGCGCTCGCGCTGGCGTCGTGCTACTACGAGATCGGGCGCGTGGCGGAGGCGGCGGCGCTCGTCGCTCCGCTGGTCGACAAGGTGTCGGACGCGCAGTCGCTCTCGGCGATGGCGCGGATCTTCATGGACGCGAGGAGGGCCGCGGACGCGGAGAAGGCGCTGAACCGCTACCTGAGGGTGAATCCGAACGGCGACCCGTCGGCGTGGATCGACCTGGCGAGGCTGCAGCACCGCGCTGGCCGCAGGAAGGCCGCGCAGCAGAGCTTCGTCAAGGGCTACCAGCTCGACCAGCAGGGGGTGTTCCAGCGTCTCCAGTCCGACCAGGAGCTCTATGACATCGCCGCTCCGCTCTTCCAGCAGCGCCGCTAGCTCCGCATCGCCGGACTTCTCGGTGATAGTGGTGACGTGGAAGGGCGACGACCTTCTCGCCGACTGTCTCGACTCGATCGCCCGCGTCTACGGAGACACGCCCGAAGTCGTCGTCGTGGACAACGCCGGCGAGCCGTCGACGCGCGCGCTGGTCTCCCGCCGTCCGAACGCGACCTACGTCGCCGCGCACGCCAACCTCGGCTTCGCCGGCGGCAACGTCCTCGGCTGGCGACGCGCCACGCGCGACTACGTCGTCCTCCTCAACAACGACACCGTCCTGACCGGCGACTCGGTCACGCCTCTCGTCGCGTACCTCGACTCGCATCCGACGTGCGCCGTCGCGCAGGGGACGCTCGTGTTCGCCGACCGCCAGGACCTGACGGACGGCACCGGGATGTGGTTCTCGCCGCTCGGCGTCCTAGCCTCCGAGGGATTCCTGGAGCCGCTGGACGCCGCCCCGAAGTCCGCCCGCGAGGTGTTCGCCGTCGGCGGCGCGTTCTGCGTCCTCCGCCGGGCGGCGGTGGAGGACGTCGGACGGCTCTTCTATCCGCACTTCCGCAGCTACTACGAGGAGGTAGACCTCTGCCATCGGCTGTGGCGGCGGGGGTGGGAATGCGCCTACGTGCCTACGCCGCCCGTGCTGCACCGGCACAGCGCGACGGCGGCGCGCGTCGGCTGGGAGGGCGTCCGCGCGCGCTACTACCGCAACGTCTGGTTCTCGACGCTGACGTGCTTCGGCCTCGCGGGGATTCTGCGCTTCGCGCCCGTCCTCGCGCTTCTATGCCTCGGGCAGGGAGTAGCGGCGGCTCTGCGCGGAGGCGGCGCCGGCGTCCTGCGGACGCACCTCGGCAACGCGCTGTGGCTGTGGCGTAAGCGGCGCTACGTCGCGGCAGTCCGCGCCCGCGTCCAGTCCGGCGCGGCGCGCGGCGACCGCGAGGTGCTCGGCCTCGCCGTCCGCCGCCAGCCCTGGCGCTACTATCTCGGACTCGTCCGCCGAGGCTAGCCAACGGCGGGGGGTTGACGGCGGAGGGTTTTTACGCTATTGTATACGCCGTGCGGTGGATTCCGCAGAAAGGGAGGCAGACATGAAGAAACTGATGATTGCAGTCGCGCTGGCGGCGACGTCCGCTGTCGCATTCGCAAGACCCGGAGGCCCGGGCGGCCCCGGCGGCCCCGGCGGACCCGGTGGACGCGGCGCGCCGCCCCCGCCCCCGCGCGCCCACGGAGGACCGCACCACGGCGGCAGCGCCTGGGGACGCGGCGGACGCAACTTCTGGCCCGGCTTCACCGGCGCGGTCGTCGGCGGCCTCGTCGCCAACACGATCGCCCCGCGTCCAGTCGTGGTCACGACGCCGACCGTGGTCACAACGACGCCCGTGGTCACGACGCCCGTGGTGGTGTCCACGCCCGTCGTCACGACGACGCCGGTCACGACCGTCCAGAACGTCTGGGTCGAGGGACGCTATGTCGACACCGTGCAGTCCAACGGCACGGTGATCCGCCAGTGGGTCCCCGGGCACTACGAACAGCGCACCGTCGTCTGCCAGTAGCGCGGCGGCGGCTTTCGTCGCCGGCGGCGCCGTTCAGCGCACCAGCAGCATATAGACGGCGGTGCCGGCGACGATGGACAGAAGCGGGTTGCGCATCGCGACCTGCAGTGCGACTACGAGCGCCCCGGCGGCGTACGGCGCGAACGTCCGCCATTCCAGCCCAGCGTAGGAATAGACCACGAGGCAGGCGATGATCGCCGGCGAGGCCACCGCCGCGACGCGCTCAACGCATGGCGGCAGCTTCCGGTCGCGCCCGGCGAACAGCACGAACGGCAGCGCCCGCAGCCCGAAGTTCACCGCGAAGCCCACGGCGACGACGCCGGACATGTAGAGGATCTCCTCGTTCATCGTCCGATCCTCTCCCTGACCTGGTCGGTCAGTATCACGATGAACAGCGCGGCCATCGAGAACTCCATGCCGTTCGTGTGGCGGCGGATGGTCTCCGGGTCGACGAGATGCCCGAGCACGCAGACGAACACCGCGCCGGCGGTGATCCCCAGCACCCAGTAGGACACGTTCAGCGCGGAGAGGACGGTGCAGTAGAGCAGGTCGCGCTCGCGGTCGCGGTAGGGGCTCGCCGACTCGAGCGCGAAGTTCTCGTCCGCCAGCGCGAGCACCAGGAACGCCTTCCGCAGAAGCGGGACGCCGCGCCAGCGCGAGAGCATGGAGAATCCGTAGAGCGCGTAGCGGAAGTTCACGGCGAGCGCGAGCAGGGCGAAGGTGGCGAGCGGGACGCGCGCGGCGATCTCCGGCACGCCGGCGATCGAGAGCGTCCCCGTGACCCAGAGCGCCCCGGACAGGAACGCCCACAGCGGCGCGAGGACGACGTTCCCCTTGGCCGCGAGCAGGACGCCGGCGACGAAGCCCATCGTCGCGTATCCCATCAGGACGGGGATCGAGGCCACGAAGGCGCGGCGGAAGACCGCGCGGCGGACGCGCCGCGCGCCGCCGCCGATGGCTGCACTGCCCATGGCGTCAGCTCTCGCAGAACGCGCCGAGGAAGGTGAAGTGCTCGATCTCCGGGTCGGACGACAGCTCGGCGAGGAGCGCGCGCACCTGCGGGTCGGCCGGCGACGCCTCGAAGTCGAAGACGAAGCTGAACTCGAAGTCCTTTCCCGGCACCGGGCGCGACTCCAGCTTCGTCAGGTTGACGTCGATCGCCGCGAACTTGGCGATGATGCCGTTCAGTGCGCCGGGGCGGTGCGGCAGGCTCAGCATGAGGCTGATCTTGTTCGCGTCCGGGCGCACCTCCAGGTCCTTGGCGATGCAGATGAAGCGCGTGTAGTTGTAGGCCGCGTCGCAGACGTCCTCGGCGATCACGTCGAGCCCGTAGAGCTCGGCGCACACGCGCGAGGCAATCACCGCCGCGTCGCGCGCCCCGCTCGCCGCGAGGGCCTTCGCCGCCGCCGCCGTGTTCGAGCCCGGCTCGACGCGGATCTCCGGATGCGCCTTCAGGAAGCCGGAGCACTGCGCGATCGCGTGCGGATGGCTGGAGATCCGCCGGACGTCCGAGAGCCTGACGCCCCTCGGCGCAAGCAGCACGTGGTCGACCTTGAGCCGCAGGGCGCGGACGACGTGGAAGCGGTGCTGGCGCATGAGGTCGTAGACGGACGCCACCGACCCGGCGGCCGAGTTCTCGACGGGCAGGACGCCGTATGGGCACATTCCCTTCTCGACGGCCTCGAACACCTTCTCGAAGCCCTTGAAGTAGAAGACGGTCGGAATCGGGAAGAGCCGCGAGACGGCCTGCTGGGCGTAGGAGCCCTCGACGCCGGGGCAGGCGACGACGGCCTTCTGCGGGAAGCGCTCGTCCGTCGTCGCCCTGGCGATCTCGTCGAGAAGGGCGCTGCCGGCGCCGATCTGGGCGCGCTGCAGGGCCTTGGATAGCCCGAAGAGGGTGGTGAACAGCTGCCGGGCGCCGGTGACGTGGCTTGGCTCGACCAGTCCGGTCACGCGGGTCAGGATGGCGCGCTCTCGCGCCGGGTCGCTGACCGGGGCGCCGGCCTCGCGCTTGAGCTCGGCGATGCGCCCGGACACCTCCAGGCGCCGCTCCAGCAGCCGCGCGATCTCGTCGTCAACGCGGTCGATTTCGTCTCTGCATTCTTCCAGGTCTTTCATTTGCTGCTTTCAGTTATTCGTATATTGCGTCTATTCGAAATGCGCGTCGATCCCGCGTCGCACGGACGTGAAGTCGTTTTTGGGGATGTTCTGGAAATGGTCGGTGGCAAAGCCGGTGTCCAGGACGAACGCCAGCTTGTCGAACGAGTAGAAGCCCGGCGCCCCGTAGCCGAGCATGACGTTCTTGCGGACGATCTCGTTCTTTGCGAGCAGGCATTCGTATTGGAATCCTGGATCGACCCGGGACGTGTTGTTCTTCGGATGCGCCAAGGCGAGATGCTGCGTCGGCGTGAGCGCGATGATGTTCTCGACGAACGCGGCGATCTCGGCGAACTCGCTGCGCGGGAAGATGTGGTGCATCTGCGTCGCCTCTCCGCCGGAATGGCGTCCGAGCACTTCCGAGTGTCCGTCGTTGAACTGCCTGTTGAACGCCTTGACCTCGTCCATCGCCTTTGCGGCGAAGTAGGAGGCGGACGACGGCTCTTTGCCCTTGTCGTAGTCGCGCCGCGCCACGTGCTTGGGCTTGTTCACGTCGCGCCAGTTCTCGCGGTTGTAGCTCAGCGCGTTGAACGTGATGCGGCACGGCGACATACGCCCGGCGACAGTCCCTGCGGCGTGATAGCGGCACGCGAGGGGATTCAAGACCTTGGGAAAGATTCGGTTCGCCTCGACCGTCGTGCGGATCGGCGTATGGCTCTTGCAGAACGCGGCGAACCCGTCTTTCATTTCGTCAAAGTTCTGCTTTGTCTGCTGGTCTAGGAACGTCGCGAACAAGTCCCAGATTCCGCTGTCGCGAAGCGTTTTCTCGATGTAAAGATAGAGAAATGTGTAGGCGTTCCAGTCGTTGCGCGCGATGAACGCCAGGGCGTCCGCGTTCACGACCTCAAACAGGATCGTGTTGTTCTCTCTGCCGTTCTCCCTCAGGATTCCTGCGGCGGCAAGCATCTTCAGCGGCTGTCGAAAGAACTTGTTGTATTCGTCCAGCGTGGAGCGGACGAGCGGGTCTGGCTTCCCGAAGAACTGCTGGACTTTCGTGACGGCGAAGTCGCTCCTCCAGACGTCGGGCGACTGGAATACAGATTTGCCGGTCCCGCGCACGAGCTCCAGAACGCATTCGGCCACGAAGCTGATCTCGTCGGGCGTGCACTTCTGGTCGATCCATCGGCCGTTGCCGGTCTGGCGGATGTCATACGAGTGGCCGTCGAGAAACTGCTTCAGGAGATTTTCAGTCATCGTTCACCGCTCCAAAGAAGAAGACGCTCGTCTTGTCGATGTTGATGGATTGCGTCGAGTAGTTGCGCGCCGTCGCGTAGAACGAGCGGAACTCGTCCGTCGCGAAATACGCCATCTGCCGCGCCGTCAGCTCCACGCCGTCCTTCGGGACGAGGACGGCGACGGAGCCGTCGGGAATCCAGTTCCCCGTGTTGCGGATCACCCTCGGGTTATACGTCATGTTCGGCGAAAGGTAGACGGACTTGTCGCCGACATAGCGGTAGACGGCGCATTTCTTCGCGCTCTCCACGTCCATGAACATGTCGTAGCCGTCGATGTCGACGACCCTGCCGTCGTCCGAGATGTTCCTCGCCTTGAGAACCCGGATCCGGTCCTTGCTCGGCGCGGCGACGAGTTGCCGCTTCGTGATCTGCCTGTCGCGGACGGCCGAGAAGATGCCGAAGCGCATCTTGTTCGCGACGGCGTCGAACGCGTCGTCGCGGTAGATGATGAAATACGGGAACCGCCTGTCCGTGATGCGGAACTGGTCAGTCGTTTCGAGGCGGTTGAGCTTCATGTTGTAGACGAGCGTCTCTTTCGGCGCTTTCTTCGGCTCGACCATCAGGCACATCGTCTCGATCGAAACGCCCGTGAACCCGTAGCGCCCGAAGTCGAGGATGGCGGCGATGCGGTTGCGCCGGAGGAGCTCGCGCGTCGCCGCGTATTCGTCGGTCGTCAGCAGCGTCTTGTTCAGGACGAGGGCGACGAACCCGCAGATCGCCATGCTCTTCTCGAGGAAGAGCTCGGCGACGTCCTTCGTCTCGCGGTTGACGTTTCGCGCAAGGACGACTTCGTATTTCTTTTCCGTGTCGCCCCGTAGCTTCGAGAACGGCGGATTGCCGACGACGAGGTCGTATTTCCGTCCGTCGAAGTCGTGCGTGAGAAAATCGTCGCAGATGACGTTGACGCTGAAGTTCGCGGGGATTTCCATCTTCTCCAGCAGCAGGCGGAGAAGCGCGACGCTCGTCTCGTCGATGTCCAGGACGTCCAGGTCGACGTGCGGGACGGACGAGTATCGCTTGAAGAGGAACGGGAGGAAGTTGCCGACGCCGACAGACGGCTCCAGGATGCGGATGGCGGGCTTGCCGAAGTCCGGCAGCCTGTCCATGACGTCGTTGACGATGAACTTGTTCGTGTAGAACGCCTCGTTCTCCTCGCGCCTCGCGTTGCACAGCTCCGCGATCCGCATCAAGGCGGACGGGGACAGTCCCTGCGGATTGCGTTCGACGAAATCGAACAGCCTCCCGCGGTCGGAAAGGCCGGCTTCCGCGATGACCCTGTTCAGCCGCGACGGAGACTCCTTCTTGTTCAGCAGCCGCTCCTTGACGCCTTCGGCGACCTGCCGCACGATCTCCGTCGGGACGGCCTCGCCGAGGCATTGCCGAATGTTCGTCTCGTGCGCCTTGTAGAGGCGGCGCTTTTCGTCCAAGGGCAAGGCGTTGAGTTCCTTCAGTCCCAGGGGCATCCACTTGAAGCTGCGCGGGATCGTCATCATCTGCATCAGCTCGCGGATGCTGAAGACGCGGTCCTCGACGGGATGGAGCGTGTTCTGCGCGGCGAGCTGGTCGTTGCGCGTATGGACGCACTGGACGAACCTGTCCCATTTCTGCCGCGTGTATTTGTCGCGGTTCTTCTTGATGTTCTCGACGCGCGCGCCGCCGACCATCTTGTGGGGGCGTTTCGCCGGGTCTGCGTTGTTGAACGCGGACTCGCCCTCCTTTAGGTCATGGATCCAGGGGCGCATCCGCTCGTCGTAAGTCCTGAAGGCGTGGTAGAAGTCGTTGTCCGAGATCTGCCCCCACGCCAGAGGC
>CAVCXQ010000058.1:0-7030 GCA_963606275.1 uncultured Muribaculaceae bacterium
AATCCGTGAGATCCGTGGGATCCGTGGAGACAACATCCGCCGCCGCAATCCGTGAAATCCGTGGAATCCGTGGAGACAACATCCGCCGCCGCAATCCGTGAAATCCGTGTAATCCGTGGAGACAACATCCGCCGCCGCAATCCGTGAGATCCGTGGAGAAAGGCAAAAGGGAGAAGAAATGATAGCCGCAAAGAGGAATGGGCGGGGTTGCATTGTGAACGCGCGGGTTCACAATCAGCGCGGGCGGTGGAAGAGCGGTCACGCGGGACGCGTGACCCTACCGATGGAGGAGGCGGCATGAGCAACGAGGAATGCGCGAGCGGTCACGCGGGACGCGCGACCCTACCGCGCGAAACCCCTCTGTAAGTCCCGGTAGGGTCACGCGTCCCGCGTGACCGCATCCACAAAGCAGAAGATTGAATTTTCAAATCTCAGAGAAAGGAATGTCAACATGACCGCGACGCTCAAGACCGACCTCACCGTCAAGGACATCTGCGAGGGCTTCGTCTACAACGAGCTGGAGGGCAAGGGGCTCTTCGGCTGGGGCGGACGCCTCACGATCCAGCCGGAATACCAGCGCAACTACGTCTACAACGACCACGTCACGGTCTGGTCGAGGGCGGCGAGGAGCTCGGCGAGGGTGTAGGGCTTGGCGAGGAACGCGTCGTATGGATGGGTGCGGAACATCTCGCGCATCCGCTCCTCCGACGCCCCCGACGCCACGACGACCGGCACGCCGGGCGCCCCGATGCGGAACGCCCCCAGCAGTCGCACGGTGTCGAAGCTCCCGAGGTGCGCGTCGAGCACGATCGCCCGCAGGCGCGGCGCGACGCGCCGCACCACCGAGAGCGCCTCGCGGCGGTCCTGCGCCAGGTGCGTCTCGATCCCCGCCGTCCGGCACAGGATGCTCGTCGTCTTCAGGATCGCCGCGTCGTCGTCCACCACGAGGATCTCCCCTCCATGGCGCGCCGCGCCGCCGGCCGCCGCCGGAGCGGCGGACGCGGCGCCGCCCTTCTCCGCCGCCGCCGCGCCGGCCTTCGGGAGGCGCGAGGCCGGCAGCCAGATCAGGAACTCGGTGCCGCGCCCAGTCGCGCTGGAGATGCGGATGCCGCCGCCGTGGGCCTCGACGATGGTGCGCACGGTCGCCAGCCCAAGGCCGCGCCCGATTCCCTTCGTGGACACGTAGGGGTCGAAGATGCGCGAAAGCTGGTCGGGCGCGATGCCTGGCCCGTCGTCGGACACCCTGATCGCCGCGCCGTCGCCCTCCGGCAGCGGGCTTTCGGAGACGAAGGTCGCCGCCTCGTCGCGGGTCATGCGCATCGCCCGCGCGCCTATCGAGACCCGCCCCGGACGGTCGCCGATCGCCTCGCTCGCGTTCTTCACCAGGTTGAACACCACCTTCCAGAACTGGCTGAGGTCGGCGTCCACGTCCGGCGCGTCGCACTCCCCGTCGAAGACGACCTCCACCCCGTCGGAGACGATGCGCTCGGCGAGCTCCCGGACGTCCTCCAGGATCATCTTCGGGCTGGCCCGCTCGAACTTCATGCGGTTCTCGCCGGCGAACGCCGAGAGCTCGCGCATCAGCGAGACGCCGCGCCGCACCGCGTCGCGGATGGACGCGATCGCCGCCGCCTTGTCGTCGTCCGGCGTAGCCTCGCTCTCCGCCAACGTGTTCGACACCACCGTCAGCACGTTGTTCATGTCGTGCGCGATGCCGGCCGCGAGGACGGTGAGCGACGCGCGCTTGGAGGCGTCGGACGCCCTGGCCTCCGCCGCCAGCAGGCGTTCGTGCTCGGCGACGTCGGCGGTCACGTCGCGCACGACGCCCAGCACGAAGAGCTCGCCCATCCGCACCAGCCGCACCTCGAAGTGCCGCGCCCCCTCGCCGTCCGCCCCCTTCGCCGCGAGGCTGAGCCGCCTCGGCTCGCCGGTCCGGAAGGTCGCGCCGACGGCGGCGCGGAACTCCGCCGCCGCGCCATCGCCGAACACCGACGCCGGCAGCGGCTCGCCGGGGACAGCCGACGGCAGCGGGGCCACGCCCTCCGCCTGCTTCGTCACCGACACCACCCGCCCCTGCTGGTCGAAGACCACCAGCGCGTCCGGCACGCACTCGATCAGCGCCTTGTGCCGCGCCTCCACGTTCGCCAGCGAGACGGTCTTCGCCGCGATGCGCTCGACCATCCGGTTGACGCTCTCCGCCAGCAGCGCGAACTCGTCCTTGCCGCGCCAGACGATGCGAGGGCAGTCCAGCCCGACGTCACGCGCGCCGAGCGCCGCGATCTCGCGAGTCATCCGCGTCAGCGGATTGAGGATGATGCGGCTCTGCGCCCAGAAGATCGGCAGCACGAACATCAGCCCGCCGAGGGCGACGTAGAACGCCAGCTGCATCATCGCCATCCGCGTCGCCGTCGAGAACGCCTTCGGCAGAGAGACGGACAGCTCGGAGATCGCGTTGCCGGAGATGTCGCGCAGCACGAAGACGGTCTCCAGCGGGTCGGAGCGGAAGCCCCAGAACGACGGGTCTGCGCCGTCCGCCGCCGTCTCGGTGAACATCGGGGAGATGCCGGCGCGCGAGCGCAGCGGCGTCGGCACGTGTCCGCCGGCGTGCGGGCACGCGACGCCCGCGTCCTTCTGGCCGGGCTCCTTCGCATTCGCCTTCGGGGCCGCGCCGACGCGGATGTTCAGCTGCGTGGCCTGGTCGCCGTCCAGCCGCGCGAACGACTCCGCCGAGAACGGGACGGCGAACAGCGCCAGCCCGCCGCCAAGCCGCGCGAACGCCGCGTAGTGGAGGCGCCCGCCGACGCGCAGGATGCCGATCTCGACCGGGGCGCCGGCGGACGGCGCGGACGCGGCGGACGCCGCGCGCGCCCAGTCGCGCAGCACGTCCGCGTAGCCGGCGAAGTCCTCCGCCGAGAGCGCGGCCGGGGCCGGCGCGAGCGCCAGGCCGCGGTGGCGCGGCGACACCACCGCGCCGTCGCGGAACTCGCCGTCCGCGCCGAAGCGCGCCACGAAGCTGAACGGAGACCCCTCGCGCCCAACGACGTCCGCCGGCGTAGCGGACTCCGCGCCCTCGCGCGCAAGCGCGGACGAGATCGCCGTCCGCAGTCCGTCCGTCTGCCGCTGGATCCTGGAGGACACGAACATCCCGGCGTCGCGCACCTGGCTAGCGGTGTCGCGCACCAGGTTCGCCAGCATCCAGCGTCCGCCGACGTAGAACACGCCGAGGAACAGGAACAGGAAAGTCCCCGTCACCAGCGCGTTGCGGGTGCGGATCGAATGGATCGCCTTCGAGAACGCCTCGCGCCTTCCCGACGCCGTCGCCTTGTCAGTCATCTTCGTCTCCTTTTCCTCGTCCAGACCGCGATCGCCGCCAGCGCGACGGCCGCCGCAAAGCCAAGCCTCGCCACCCGCAGGCTCGCGAGGGCGTCCGCCGGCTCGCGCGGAGGCTCGGTCGTCCCGGTCGTCGCCTCCGCCGCCGCGGCGTCCTCGACCCGCAGGACGCCGGGGGCCGCCGCGCCTTGGCGCGACGCCGCGAAGTCGGAGAACGTCCTGCGCGCCCTTCTCGCCTGGGCCTCGCCGTTCCGCGCCGCCGCCTGCGCCTGCTCCTGGGCGCGCTCGAACGCCGCGTAGTCCTGGTCTGCGGATGCGTCTATCACCTGCTCCCCTCCGTCAGTTCGAACCCTTCGGATAGGCGGGGTTCAGTTCCTCCGGGACCTGCATCCACTCGCTGACGTAGGGATCGGTCGGCCCGACCGGCAGGCTCAGCGTCGACTGCGTCTCCTTGCTCTTGAGCCGCATGTCCCAGTTGAAGCGGAGCCCGCTCGCCGTGTAGATCAGGGCCTCGTCGCGGCAGATCAGCGAGCCGTTGACGTTCACGTAGTAGCCGTTGCGCCCGAGAGTGCCGAACGCGCCGTGGTTGTTGTAGACCACCGCGTCGATCTGCGTGACCGCCGAGTCCTTCAGGCTCTTGAGCACGTAGTCGTCGCACACCGTCTCGTAGTAGCGCCGGTCGTAGGAGGTCTGGAGCTCGGTCTTGGTGTCCCGCACCGACTTCGTGCCCATGTAGCGCCCCCAGCGGTCGTAGTAGGCCTCTTCGTGGTAGGTGTCCAGCTCCACCGTCACCAAGCGCATCTTGCCGAACTGTCCGGACGCGGCGTCGTATCCGCCGGGGGCGCTGGCCGCCATCTTCGAGGACAGACCCGACACCTGCTCGACCGCCGTGTAGTCGCCGGCGAAGGTCGACGGATAGCCGATGTTCGCGTCGCTCTCGTCGCAGGCGTAGCTGTTCACCACCGAGGAGCTTGACACCGCCTTGCCGCGGATGTAGCGGTCGACGGAGTTGTGCCACGTCGAGTCGGAGCTGTCGCCGCAGACGATGTTCCCCTTGGCGACGAGGCCGAGCATGTCCTTCTTCGCGTTCGCCTGCGCGACCGCCGCGTCGTCCGCGTCGACGTGCCCCCAGTTCGGGGGCGAGACGTATTTCACGTCGCCGATGACGTGGACGTTGCGCCCGGAGTAGATGGTGCCCTGCCCCTTGACGTAGCCCTTGATGACGACATCGGAGTCGACGACCACCGGGCCGTCGATGACGATCGGGTCGGCGAGCGTGCCGACGAGCACGAGCGCCCCGTTGTCCGCCGCCGTCGGGTCGCCGGACGGGCCGGTGCCCGTGTAGTGTCCGCTGACCGTGCCGCCGGAGACGGTCTTCGTCTCGCCGGCGGCGTCGGTGTAGGACACGGCGGGATACGACAGGCGGCCGCCCTTCCCGCCGTCCGTGCGGACGTATGACTCGGCGTATTCGACGTAGGCGTCCAGGTCGGAGACGAACGGCATCGGCAGCGAGTCGGAGCCTTCGTTGACGATCGTGGCGCCGGAGGTCTCGCCGCGCGTGCCCGTCCCGTCGACGGCGACCGGACGCCATCGCCCGTCCTCGTCGTATTGGTCGGAGTAGTAGGTCGGCTTGCGGATGACGCCGCTCTGCGACGGCGCGTCGTAGGAGCCCTTGGCGTCGTAGTCGGCGACGTCGGGGCGCGCCCGCGAGCTCGCCGCGCTGCGGTAGTCGGACGTCCCCTTGATCCTCGGGCTGCCGGAGAGCGTGACCTCGCCCTTCACGCCCAGCTCGTCGTTCGCCGCCGCGTAGATGCGTCCGTTGACCGTGGACTGCGAGAGGCTGACGTTTCCGTTGGCGCGCATGTCGCCGTTGATGGTGATGGTGTTGCCGCTCATCCAGCCGTAGTTGTTCACGAAGTAGGCGTAGTCGAACACCGGGCTCTGCCCCGTGCCGAAGACGACGCGCTCCATCAGCGTCACCTCGACCTTGAGCCCGTCCTGGTAGACGTAGGCCGCCGTCGCGAAGAGCGCGACCTCGGCGACCGGGTAGCCGGCTTCGCGCAGCTTGCCGGGACGCGACCCGTCCTGGGCGTTCTCGCCTATGCCGAAGAACACCGAGCAGCCGTTGACCTTGTCCTGCTGCCCGGTTTCGATCACCACCTCGTGCGTTGTGCCGCTGCCGATGACGCAGCGGTTGGACGACACCTCGACCTTGTCGAACCAGTCGTAGACCTCGGCCTGGCGGGGGTCGATCTTGACGGACGCCGCGCCGCTGCCGCCGGCGTAGTCCGAGAAGCCGTCCTGTATCCGCGCCTTGGCGTATTCGATGACGCTCTGCGCGGCGAGGCGGCAGCGGCTCCGCGCCAGGTGGACGCGCGTCTGCCGCGCCGCGTGCGACACGAAGCCGACCGTCGCGGCGACGACCGCCGCGACGACGAGCATCATGAACACCGTCACCGGCAGCACGAAGCCGCCGCGCATCCTGTCCGCCGCGCCCCTCATTCGCCCCCCCATACGGTTTCGAGGACGGACTTCGCCGACGGCCGCGGGCGCAGCGATTCATCCTCCCCGAACGCCTGTTCCGGCACGACGACGCGGTCGGACATGATGACGCGGAGCCCGTCGGGGAACGACGGGAGCTCCTTGTCCGGATACTCGTGCGTCAGCTTGACCGCGAAGAGCCGCTTCGCCGGCGCGATAGGCCAGTATGCCGTCTCGATCCCGTCGATGCGGTAGACCGGATACGGAGAGGTCCTGTAGACGACCCGCTCGTAGGTCTGGTTCCCGCGAGGCGCAAGGGAATAGCCGGATCCGGCGTCGACGCCAGTCGAGGTGTATTTCACCGCGTCGGACATCACGCCGGCGACCCCGCCGCCGATCCCGCCGGCGGAGAGCAGCCCGGCCCAGAGGGCGTTGCCGCCCTCCTCCAACGAGTGGAACTGCAGGCGGTCGCGCTCGGCGCGGAGGGCGAGCGACGCCCTGGCGACGCCGAACGAGCGCACCATCAGCCGGCGGACGCCGACGACGAGCGTCGCCAGCGCGAGCGCGACGACGAGCGAGATCCCGGACGCGATCATCAGCTCCAGGAGGGTGAGCCCGCGCCTGCAGGACGTCGCCCTCATTGCGGCCTCCTGTTCAGCGGCGAGCGGCTGACGGAAAACGCCTCGTGGAAGTCGGAAAGCCTGCGGCGGCGACTCGGCGGGCCCCACTCGACGTCGGCGGAGATGTCCTTCATGTCGTAGCCGGGGACGGGGGACACTACGACGGTCAGGACGGCCGGTTTCTCGGGATGGTAGAGCGACGGCGCGGCGGCTTCGGACATCACGACCTCGTTGGTGGACGTCAGGATCATGCCGTAGTCGAGGTTGAAGACCGTCCAGACTGCGTCGAAGGCGACGCCGTCGGCGGCGAGGAGCTGGGCGTTGTCGTTGGCGACGCGGGTGGCGACGGAGACGCCGCCGAGGAGCGCGAGCGCGAGCAGGCTGAGGAGAGCCCCAGCCACCGCGCACTCGACAAGCGTAAACCCCTTCCTCATCATGACGACGGGATTATACCATATTCCCGCCGCCTTTGGGCTGTCGTAATGGGTTGGTCGTCTGCGAAACTCCCATTTGCCTCCCTTCGCGTCCGTCCTGTCGCTTGCCGACGTGCGGCGCGTTTCGGGGCAACGGTGCTCCCGCCTCCGGGCGGGCGACTTGGG
>CAVCXQ010000059.1:0-7002 GCA_963606275.1 uncultured Muribaculaceae bacterium
CGAAGTATGAGTCGTGCGAGACGATCACAGTCCTGCGGCCGGAGTGGAAGAACAAAATTTGGCCGACCGATCCGTGGGCGAGCGACACCGACGGCGACGGCCTCTCCGACGGCGAGGAATACACGTGGATCTTCGGCTCGGCGGAGCACACCGACGCCCTCTTCGAGGACTGCGTGGAGGGCGGCGGACTCAACCCCTGCTCGTGGGACACCGACGGCGACGGCCTCCCCGACGGTTGGGAGTTGGAGTTCTGCGCCACGATGAAGCCCGCGGGGACCGCGTCGGTGGTCACGACGGACGAGAGCGGCACGACGACGACGAACGAGGTCGAGACGGTCGCGGGCCCGAACCGCGACGGCATGAACCCGACGACGCCCGACGCCTTCGAGGACTACGACAACGACGGCCTCCTCAACTGGCAGGAATACATGGTCGGCGCGATGCGCTGCTGGCGCTACGACGACGTCACCTCGCCCTGGGTCACGCACCAGATGACGAGCGAGGATGTCGAGAACAATAAGGATAGCGACGACTGGTGGGGCCACGTCCTTGTCGAGCGTTGGCTCGACGAGAACGAGACGGACGGCACCCTCGTCACCTACAACGGCGCGACCGACCGCTCGCGCGAGTATAACCCCGGCTTCGCCAACGGGTTCTTCGACTTGGGCTCCTACTTCTCCTACTGCGACGTTCCGTGGGAGACGTCCTCGGCGGTCTACGGCTCGCTCTACATGTTCAAGGACGGCGTGGATCACGACCTTCGCGATGACTTGCGCCACGACCACAACCGCTGGACGTATGCCTTGGCGATGGAGACGCAGACGTGGGGGACCGGCACGCCGCCCGATGCCCCGCTCTTCACGAACCCCGCCAACACGGACGACTACCACTACCCGCACCGCTACATCTCGTGCGACCCGCGCAAGGCCGACACGGACGGCGACGGCATGGACGACTTCTACGAGCTCTTCCACGGCCTCAACCCGCTCCTCGGTTTGGCGCGTTCCGCCGACGAGACAGGGCCGTGCGACGTCGTCTTCCGGGCGTGGTATAAGTCCGACAAATCGCCGAACCCGCCGTCCGCGCTCCGCAACTACTGGGTGAACGGCGACACGGTGCACAACGGCACGTTCAACAAGGGCACCGACGGCATCCGCCTCAAGGCTGATGATGACGACGAGACGCACTCCGTCTACGACTTCTACCAGTTCCCGTGGCTCGCGGGTCTGCCCGACGCGGATCCCGACGGCGACAACATCCGCAACTTGCAGGAGGCGATCCTGCCGAACGTCCAGGCGGCGGCGACCTACCAGCACACCGATCCGACGCCGCTTTGGATGACGGACACGTCCTACGAGCACTCGCTCACGCACCGCTTCTACCAGTCGGGGACGCCCGCTTGGGCGTCGTCGGTCGCCGGGACCACGCACGAGACGGGACGCTTCACCTACAAGGGCGTCACCTACTCGATCACAAACGTGTGCCCGTGGATGTCCTACTACAAGGCCGCCGAGGCGGACACGGGATTCCTCTCCTTCGGCACGCGCTCCGCCAACTTCTGGGGCGCCGGGCAGTCGTTCTTCTCCTACGAGGAGAACGAGGGCTACGACTCCGACCACGACTTCCTGAGCGACTTCGAGGAGTCGCAGGCGAAGACGAAGCCGTCGAGCGACCCGCTCCAGCACGACGACCCCATCCGCCACCAGGCGATGTGGTTCAACGGCACGGACGCCTTCCTCCAGACGCCGCTCCCCGACGAGCACACCAACCCGTTCATCCAGTCGGGCGGCGAGCTGCGCCAGAACTTCCTCTTCTTCACGGTCGAGGCGTGGGTGAAGGCCGATGAATCCATCGTCGCCGACTCCGACCTCCACACCGTCCTCGAACGCGCCATTTGGTCGGGGCAGTCGAACCCGGCGGACGAGAGCTTCCTGCGCAAGAACTTCCTCATCGGCCTGAAGAACGGCCGCTGGTATGCGAAGTTCGACACGACGGGAACGGATCTCAACCAGTCCGTCGAACTCTTGGCGGCGACTGCGGCGACGACGGACTGGACGCACATCGCGGCGACCTACGGGCCGGACGACGAGACATCCTCGGCCTCCAAGATGTCGCTGAAGCTCTACGTGAACGGCGTCCTCGAAAAGTCGACGCAGACGGCGCTTCAGCCCGAGCACGGCCTTTCGGCGATTATGATCGACAAGTTCGGCGAATTGAACGGTCGCCTCTTGGGACCGCGCTTCCGCTCGAAGCCGCTCATCTCCCTGCTCGTGGGCGCGTCGGCGGCGACGGCGCAGGGCATCGTCCTTGAACACGCCTGGGAGATGCGCTCACAACAATTGAACGGCGGCGACTATCCCTATGTGAGCAACGAGGATCAGACGACGCTCGATAACTACAACAACTTCTTCGCGGGCTACATCGACGAAGTGCGCGTCTGGGACGGCGCTCGGACGGCGGCGGACATCAAGAGCGATGTGGAGGGCAAGGTGCGCTACACCTCCAAACTCGCGCAGGAGAACCGCGACGCCGTTTACGCGGCGTGGAAGAATGGGGCGCGACGCTCGCCCTCCTCAACCACCAAAACAGACAGTGCTACCTCGCTCAAACTCCCGCCGGAGCTTATGTATCACTTCGCGTTCGACCACTTGCCGGGCGCGACGCGCGAGGCGGACGTCCTTCAGACGCCGGCGGGCTTCACCACGGCGGGCGATTTCACCGACGCCAAGGCGGTGTGGTCGCGTCCCGAGGGCTGGGTGAGCGACCGCTGGCATTCGCTCCAGTTGCGCTCGAGAGTCTACACGGACGCATCCTACGTCCCGTGGATCAACAACACGGTCGCGCACTTGCCGAACATCGACGGCACGACGGCCGACTCCGTTTACTGGAGCGAGGATTACGCGGGCGCCCAGTCCGTCACGAACACGGACTACGCGACGTTCGCGTTCCCGCGCTCGGCGGAGGTTTGGTCTTCCATCGTCCAGCAGACGTATCCCGCCGGGTGGGCGACGAACGAGGCCGCCAAGGCGGAGGACTACATCTACTCCGTGCCGACGCGCTGGAACCTCGTCGCGGCGGACACGAACTCCGAGGCGCGGCTCAAGTTCCGCTTCAACTTGCGCAACCGCGAGAACAGGGGCAAGGATCTGCTGCCCTTGGGCGGCGCCTACCCGAAGCGCATCTCCTCGACGGAGGGCGGCATGTGGACGGACGGCCAGGCGGCCGACGCATGGGCGCAGACGGGACAGGACGCCAACAACAACGGCATGAACGATGCGTGGGAGCGTTATGCGCGGCAGAATTACGCACAAAATCTCGACCCGTCGGAGACCTTGACACGCGACACAATTATCAACTACCACGGCACTCCGATGACGGCGTGGGAGGCGTATCTCCGCGACCTCGCGCGAGGGTGGCTGCCGTCCGGCGCGGCGTCTGACCCATATGCCAAAGGGTTTGAGGAGACCCGCGACGCGGACGGCGACGGCATGCCCGACTGGTGGGAGAACATCTACAGCATCGACACGCAAAGCGCGACAGACGGCGACCGCGACGATGACCACGATGGGCTCTCGAACTACGCGGAGTATGTCCTCTCCGAGGTCTACCCCAAAAAGTATAACCTTCAGCAACTCCTCGGCGAGGATGCGAAGCTGCCGACGCTCAACCCGAATCTCAGCCAATCGACGAAAGACCAAGTCGTCCCGGACTACTTCCTCTCGTATTCACAGACGAAGACGGACGAAGTCCTCAACGCCGACGGCAAGCGCGTGTTCGCGCTCAACGATTACTTCGGCGAAATCGTGACGGATCACGACTTTATGGAGAACTGGTGGGAGGACTCGTTCTCGCTCTTTGACGCGAACCCGCAATCGCTCTACGCGAACTCGAAGGTCTACGACCCCTTGGACGACCGCGACGAGGACGGCTGGAGCAACTTCGCCGAGTGCCGCGCCGCGCTCTGGGGCGGGTGGAAACTCTCTTCGCTGATCGACTCCTGGGTTGGCGGTCAGAATTCCGACACCTACTGGAAATTGTATCCCGAGCCGATCATCGGCCTCAGGTTGACCTACCACGGCGTCCGCGACATCAGTGGCAACCAGCTCGTCGTCCGCACACGCACCGCCAACAACCCCCGCGTGGACGCGACGTTCATTGTTCCTCCGTCAAACTTGAACTCCGCCTCGGCGGGCGGCCAGCAGCGCTACATCGGGCCGTTTGACGCCGATGCCACCATCATCCACGGACACTTGAGCCCCGGCCGCATCAACCCCAATGCCGTCGTCTTCTCCTCAACCCGCGTCTCGACCGACAAGACCTACTATTGGGACTATGATTGGTATAAGACGAACGAGACGGCCAAGGTCTATTATAACGGCATTGACTGGAACACCCTTCTGAATTTTGGCTCATTCGAAGTCTACAGAGCCTACGCCAAGCTCTATCCGAAGATCCATCTCGTTGGGGCGGAGTTCAACTGGGATAAGTTCTTGCAGACCCAGCCCAGGGCTGACTATAGCGGAGCAGACCTGATCTACGAGGGGAACACGGTGGGCGAGGTCGATGCGATCACAGGCGAATACTGGCTCGACCTGTCCAAGCTCGACCTGGAGGGCGGCATCGACTCCTACCTCTTCAGCGTCGACTACGCGAGCCGCGCGGGGTATGAGTGGCCGCAGACGGTTTACTTAAGCGACACCCAGAATATGAATCTCGCCGCTGGTGGCCTCCCCGAACACTACGTCCGCGAGGGGCTGAACACGATTGAGGCATTCATTGACTTGAATGGGAACGGGACCTTCGACAACGGCGAGCCGCTCGGCGTGGCGCGCTCGGTGCAGGTCGGCTGGCACCGCGTCCCGACGGTCGCGATTGAACTGAAGGACGACTCCTTCTCCTTCCCGGCGATGACGATCTCGTCCAATTCTGGGACAAGCGATGGGACGTCGGGGACTTCCGTGTCCGCGACAGCGGGTCTGACGACGACGGTGCGCGTGATGCGCGAGTCGATCAACGGGATTGAGGCGCGGCGGCCGATGTTCACGAAGACGCTGATCCTCGATGACGCGGCTTACCTCACCGAGCTGGACGCCTTCACCCGCCAGAGGCCCGACTTCGACTGGTCGTGGCTCAACCACGACGCGAGAAACCTTGGGATCATGTCGGTCGCGCACGCGTCCTACGCGGTCTACGAATACGACGAGGTGGGGAAGACGAACACGACGCTTTTGGCGAGCTTCACCCGCACGTTCCCGACCGAGCGCCCGGTGGCGAGCGCGGTCGCGCCCGTGAACGGGGCGCCCGTCTATTCGAGCGCGCCGACGTTCGCGTTCACGTCGTCCGACGAGCGCGTGAGTGCCTACCGCCTGCAGGTGTGCTCGAACGACGACACGTCCGAGGTGCTCTACGACTCTGGAATCTCGGTGCTGCCCGGTCGCACGGGCGTTGGTGTCGGCGTCTATGCCTACGAGGTGACCCCTGAGCTCTACGTGGATGCCCCGGTCTACTCAGGCATCACGACGAACCACCTCGTCTTCGCGGACAACGGCGACTACAAGTGGCGCGTCGCGCTCTACAACGCGAAGTTCACGGCGGATGAAACTTCGTCGGCGTGGTCGGCGTGGACGCCGTTCGTGACCGACGTCCGCAACGTCCGCAACAACCCCGATATCCCGACCGGCTACGGCGTCGCGAGCGTCGCGGTTCGCTACTATGGCCCGGCCGCGCCGGCCGCCAGCAACATCGTTGTCGAGGCGTTCGAGAACGCCGACTTCAAGGGCGCGCCCGTCGCCCAGCTCCGCCTCTCGGAGGAGGGCCTTACCCATCTGCGTTCCGTCACCGACGCGACGACAACGAATGCCGTGCTGCGCGGCCTCAAGCCGACGCGCCTCTTCTTCCGCGCGTTCATCGACCAGAACGGCAACGGCGTCCGCGACGACTGGGAGAGCTGGGGCTACGCCAACCAGGTGGGGACGGACGCGAAGGCCGTCTACAACCCGACCTACTTTGACATCACAGCGTCCGCCAAGGATTGGACGCTCGACGCGGCCCCGACCATGACCATCTACATGGAGGACTGCGACCTCAACAAGAACGAGATTCCCGATTGCGTCGAGGATTATTCATCGCTCTTCCCGGACACGGGCACGGGCGACCGCATCGACTGGTGGGAGTGGGCGGTTGCCGACCCCGACGACGCGCTTGAGAACGACGTCATGGCCTGGCACGAGAAGAAGATGTTCATGATCCAACTCTGGGATGGGTCCGACACGAAGAGCGTCAAGAGCTACCTCGTTGACGATCTCGTCGAAGATCGCAAGCGCATCCCCTCGCCCGGCGCGGTGATCAGCAACTCCTTCCCGCTGGCGACCTACTACGACTACTCCGACACGCTCTATGGCTATGGCAAGAGTGTGTCGCTCGATACGCCGATGAAGGTCTACTCGGCGGCGGTCGAGGTGAATGTCGTCCTCGTCCATAATCAGGTCTACACGAACTTCGGCTTCTCGCCCAAGACGGCGGTTCCCGGCGGGACGATCAACACGAAGGCGTTCACGGCGCAGGACAAGTATCGCGTCCTTCGCTACCTTGAGGAGACGGGCCGGATTCCTGAGGCGGACATCGACGCCGCGAAGGCCAAGGGCTACGCCTCGTTTGAGGCCTATGTCTACGGCAGTGGCAGCGAGGTCCTCTACAAGAAGTGGACGCTGAACCCCGCCTTGATCGACAACGACTTTGATGGCATCCCCGACGGGTGGGAGCTCTATGTCGACGCGAACCCGCGCGATGCATCGGATCGCGACCTTGACGAGGACGGCGACGACGTGCCGCTCTGGCGCGAATACGACTGGGAGGTCGAGACGGGCAAGGCGCACCCGACCGACCCGCACACACGCCCTGAGGATCGCGGCGACATGACCAACGGCAAGAGCAAAGACATGTTGTATCACGACTACCTCCTCTACGACCCGGACGGCGACGCCGACGGCGACGGCCTCTCCA
>CAVCXQ010000060.1:0-6955 GCA_963606275.1 uncultured Muribaculaceae bacterium
GCGGTCACGCGGGACGCGTGACCCTACCGAATGGCGAAACGGCGGTAGGGCGCGGTGTCCCCGACGCGCCGCCGACGGGCGTGGTAGGGTCACGCGTCCCGCGTGACCGCGATGCGACGGGGCGGCGTGAGGGACGTCAGGGACAGGAGGGACGCGAGGCAGAAGAGGAACGCCGAAGCAACCACCATTCGACTATTCGATTATTCGACAATTCGATTATTTCTTCTATCGCTCCCGCCGCCCAATCCGTCCTCGACGCCCGCGCTCTCTACCCCGGCTCGTCGCTTGCCGACCTCTACGACCCGCTGACGATGCCGCCGGAGCTCGTCAAGGCGCACGCGCACCTCGACGCGCTCGTCGACCGCGCCTACGGCCTCTCGCCGTCCTGCACCGACTCGGAGCGCGTCGCTCACCTCTTCGCCCTCTACGCCGAGAAAGTGGAAAAGTTGAAAAGTGGAGAAGTGGAAAAGTGCGGGAAGGAGGACGAATGAGCGCGTCCACCTCGACGAACGAGCTCGTCGTCTACCAGTCGAATGGAGACACCTCCGCCCGCTCGTCCCTCTTCTGCCGAGCCACCATCCGCCGAGCCGCCACAATCTGCGAGCCTCTCCACCCTCCGATGAGATTTAATGCGTGATAAAAACTCAACTAAATCTCATCGCCGCCTCTTCGCCGCGTCGGCGTTGTGCCGCCGCACGTCGCCGCCGTGCCGCTCCCGCGCGGACGCCCGCGCGTGAGCGCCAGCCATCGGAGTTAAACTCGGGCGAAGGGCGGGACGGTCATTAGTGTCGCATTGCGACAGCAGAACTCACCCCATTGACATGGGGGGGGGGGGGTGGTATACTACCCGAAAATGCAAAAAGGGGAAAGCCATGAGCGTTAGAGTCTTCGTCTCCGTTCTCGCCGCCGCGATGGGGCTGTGCGCCTCCGCCGCAGACAAGCCCACCGACGTCTTCCTGCTGATCGGCCAGAGCAACATGGCCGGGCGCGGCATCCTGACCGACGAGCTCCGCCTCTCCACCGAGCGCGTCCTCAAGTGGGACGAGAAGGGCGGCAAGTGGGTCGAGGCGGTCGAGCCGATCGTCAGCGACCGTCCGTTCTCCGGCGCCGGCCTCGCGGCCAGCTTCGCCCGCGCGCTCGCCGACGCCCGCCCGCAGCGCGTCATCGGACTGGTGCCGGCGGCGGAGGGCGGGACTCCGCTCGAGCGCTTCATGCCCGGCGGCGACCTCTACGCTCGCGCCGTCGAGCGGACGAGCGCCGCGCTCAAGGCCGGCGGCGAGCTCAAGGGCATCCTCTGGCACCAGGGCTGCGCGGACAGCGAGAGCCTCGCCACGGCGACCAACTACGCCGCCCGGCTCTCGCAGATGGTCGCGGCGTTCCGCAAGGACCTCGACGCCCCCGACGTCCCGTTCGTCGCCGGCGAGCTCGGCCGCTACCTCGGGCACCGCTACGCGAAGCACTACGACGTGGTGAACGCGCAGCTCCACGAGATGGCGAAGACCTGCCCGAACATGGCCGTCGTGTCGTCCAGGGGGCTGACCGCCAACGAGGACGGCCTGCACTTCAACACCCTGTCCCTGCGCACGTTCGGCGAGCGCTTCGCGAAGGCGTACATGGAGATGCCGGCGGTGAAGGAGAAGTGGTTCAAGTAGGATTTCGGAACGAAGGCAACACACACACAAGAGAAAGACAAGGAGAAACTGGGAAGATGAAGGCAATCAGGCTGGCGGCCTGCGCGGCGTGCGCGGCTCTCTCGGCGTCCGCGCTGGCGGACTTCCGCATCGGGGTGGACGTGAAGGCGAAGCCCATCAAGGACGTGCGCGAGTCGACGTGCGGGCCGGAGATCGGCTACGCGGGCGCGATGCTCGACATGAACGACGACTACTGGTTCGTGACCAACCGCGTGGAGACGGCGCGGATGATGAAGGCGGCGGGCGCCTGGTTCCAGCGCGTCTGGGGCGCGAACGACTGGTTCGCGCGCCGCAAGCCGGGCCGCGGGCAGATCCGCTCGAACCCGGAGGCGGTGTTCGCGTTCTGGAAGGCGAACGGCTTCAAGGCGCTGCTCACGCTCGAGGCGTGGGGCGACCCCGACGCCACGCTCGCCGAGATCAAGGAGCTCGTGCAGTTCATCGTCGACAACAAGTACCAGGACTGCGTCGCCGGCTTCGAGCTCGGCAACGAGTCCTACTACCACGACGACAGCGACATGCTCGCGGCGCGGTGGACGCGCTTCGTGCCGGAGATCCTGAAGATCTGGCCGGAGGCGAAGCTGGGCATCCCGCTCGCCGAGCTCTTCGAGAACAACCCCGACCTGACGCAGGTGCGCAGCCGCATGCTCTCCGCCAACGAGATCAAGCGCGACACCTACTTCGCCGCCGCCAAGTTCAACCAGAACTCGGCGCGGTTCATCGTGGGGCTCTCGAACGTGATCGGCAGGATCTCGCACGTCATCTACCACGCCTACGGCGCGGAGACGCCCTACAGCTGCTCCTACTACGGGTTCCAGCGCTTCCGCAACTTCAACAGCGCGTTTCCGGAGCTCAAGGGCAAGAAGATGTGGCTGACCGAGATCCGCCCGCGCTCGGACGAGGACAACCGCTGCCAGCGCATCTTCCGCGAGTCGCTGGTGATGGCGCACTACTCGCTGACGGCGGTCGCGCAGCCCGACATGGACGGCTTCAACCACCACCAGATCTACGGCATCTCCGGCGGGCTCTACCAGTCCAGCGGCAAGAGCTGGATGATCCAGTGGCGCGACGGCGGCGGCGAATACCCGGACTTCGGCTCGCCCTACGACAGGCCGCGCCTCGACCTCGGCTCCGCCGGCGCGATGTACCGCCTCTACGCGGAGGCGATCAAGACGCATCCGCTGCTGCTGCAGCACGGCACCTCGAAGGAGACCGGCACCGAGAACGCGTTCTTCACCTCGGCGCGGGTCATGGACCAGGTCTACGCCCGCCGCCGCTACCTCAAGGAGCACGGCGGCGCGAAGGCGTCGAACGTCCCGAAGGTCGACGGCGAGGTCGAGTGGCTGGCCGCGGCGGACGCGAACCGCAACGAGATCTGCCTGCTCATGGTCAACACCAAGCAGACGGCCGAGAAGATCGACGTCACCGTCGCCGGCAAGCTTCTCGCCGCGCCGACCTACCGCACGCTCTCCTGCCCGGAGAAGTTCGTCGACTGCCGCGAGATCCCCGGCGACGAGAAGCCCTGGAAGCTCCTGAGCTGGGAGGACACCCAGTTCGGCTGGGAGGTCGTGCCGATGGAGAAATACGAGGGCATGAAGCCCGTCTGCGACACGCTGCAGGTCGAGATCGGCCCGAACACGGTGCAGACGGTCACCATCTGCCTCCGCGACGCCCCGAAGAAATAAAGGCCTGAACGAGACGAAGGGCAACCACAGATGAAGCACCTCCTGACCGTCTGCGGCGCGGCGCTCGCGCTCGCCGCCAGCGCCGCGGGGCCGGAAGAGAAGCAGCCGGCCTTCGCGGAGATCGACCTCTCCGCCGCGCCGATACGCGACCTCAGCGAGTCGACCTGCTTCCCGATAATCGGGAACGCCGGCGCGATGCTCGAGGCGAACTACGGCCAGGAGGAGCTCTTCGTCAGCAACCGCGCGGCGACGGCGGCGATCCTCCGCCGCTGCGGCGTCTACTTCATGCGCGAGTGGGGCGCGCTCGGCGCCTGGCGCCGCAACATGGCCTGGGCCGCGCTCAAGACGCCTGAGGAGCGCTCCGCGTTCCGCAAGGCCCACCCGCACGCAGCCCTCGTCGACCCGAAGGAGATGTTCTCCTTCCGCAAGGAGAACGGGATGCGCGCCCTGCTCACCCTGGAGCAGTGGGACGACGGCAACCCCGACGCCTCGAAGCGCACCAACGACGTCTACGCCGTCCGCGAGGCCGTCCGCGAATACGTGCGCTGGATCGTGAAGAACGGCTTCAAGGAGACCGTGGCCGGCTTCGAGCTCGGCAACGAGACCTACTTCAACCCGGACGCGGAGGGCATCGCCGCGCGCTGGCGCGTCATCATCCCCGCGATCCTCGAGGAGTGGCCGGACGCCAAGATCGGCATCCCGCTCGCCGAATACGTGGACGACGACCCCGACCTGCAGGCGGTGCGCAACCGGCTGCTCTCGGCCGGCAAGATGTCCGAAGACGACGCCAAGGGGCTCACCCCTGCGCGGCTCGGCCGCTGGTCGGCGCGCTTCATCACCGCGTTCTCCAACGACCTCTCGAAGGTCACGCACCTGATCTACCACTTCTACGGCGGCGACGTCGCCTACGGCTGCGGACCCTGCGGCTTCTTCCGCATCGAGCGCTTCAAGGAGGCCATGCCCGAGATCGCCGACAAGCCCGTCTGGGTGACGGAATGCCGCGAGCGCTCCGACGAGGACAACCGCTGCCAGCAGACGTTCTTCTCCACCGTCTGGAAGGCGCACTACTTCCAGCTCTGCCTCTCGCGCCCCTACGTCGAGGCCGTCAACGTCCACAGCCTCGACTGCCTCTCCGGCGTCCTCTACATCGCCAGGGGCGGAAGCTGGATGGTGCAGTGGGACGCGATGGGCCGGGAATACAAGGACCTCGACTACACCGGGCATTCCCGCATCACCGAGGGCCCGGCCGCCCCGCTCTACCGCCTCTACAACGAGGCGATCCTCTCGCACCCGGTGCTGCACTCGCGCGGCGTCGGCGACAAGAGGCACAAGACGCTCAGGGACGGCGTGTGGATGGCTCCGCTGATGTACGAGAAACGCGCCGCCGCCGCCGAGTGGACGCTGCTGCTCTCGAAGGACGGGACCTCCGCCGCGCTGCTGATGGCCAACTCGATGAAGGAGCCGGCGACCGTGCACCTGAAGCTCTCCGGCGGACGCCGCGCCGGCGCGGCGACGGTCAGGTCGGTGGCCTGCCCGCCCGACCGCTACCGCACCCACGCGGTCCCCGGCGAGCCGTTCCCGTGGACGGAGCGCGAGGAGACAGTCGCCGTCGACGGCGACGTGGTCGCGATCCCGATCCGCCCGCTGTCCGTCCAGACCGCCACGTTCCCGCTGAAGTGAGGAGAGGAGCAATGACGAAAGCATCGTTAGCATTCGCGTGCGCCGCGCTGGCGGCGTCCGCGGCCATGGGCGCGGACAAGTTCAAGATCGCGCTGGACTTCTCCGAGGGGAAGATCTCCGACCAGGCGGCGAGTGCGCTCCTGCCGTGCGTCGGCTACGTGTGGGACGCGAAGGGGATGGCGACCGAGGCGGACGCCAGGGCGTGCTGCCGCGACGGCGTCCGCCTTGTCCGGATGCCGCGCCCCGACGTCGCGGCGCTCCGCTTCCTGCGCATCTACGGCGGCAAGGCCGTCGTCGGCATCGACGGCGACCCGGAGAAGGTCAAGGCGCAGCTGGAGGAGGTCGCGGCGGCGGGGCTCGCCGACCGCATCGCCGGCTTCGTCGGGCCGGGCTGCGACGGACTCTCCGAGCAGGAGGTCATCGACCGCTGGCAGGCGGTGATGCCCGTCGTCAACAAGAGCTTCCCGAACGCCGAGCTGGCGATCCCCTTCTGGGGCCCGTCGCTGGACGCCGAGCTCAGGAACTCCCTGCCGTCCGGCGTCCGCCGGCTGACGCGCGTGTGCGTCCGGCTGTCCGGCGGCGACTCTCCGCGCGAAGTCCTGGAAGACGCGTCGCGGCGGCTGAAGGCGATGGGTCTCGAGAAGTGGCGCATCTGGGCGGAGCTTGCGCCCGGGCGGCCGGGCAAGGCGGACGCCTTCGACTCGCTCGGCATGGTCTGGAAGATGCACGCCGTGCTGACCTCGTTCGCGAACAAGAGCGTGTCGGCGGTGTTCGTCGACGATCCGCCGTGGAAGAACGCGGGGCTCGGCGCGGCGATGCGCTACCTTGCCGCCGGCATCGACCAGTGCCCGACCTTCATCGCGCGAGGCGAGGCGCGGCGCTCCGAAGTCCGCGACGACAAGACCAAGGGCCCGCAGCTCGACCTCGGCGACGACGACGGGCTTGGCATCGGCGGCGACGAGATCCCCGACCTGGTGTTCGCGCCGGAGGTGACCGGACGCCTGGCGAAGGCCATGGCCAAGGGCTCCGTCGGCAAGGCCGGCGACGTCGAGTGGGTCGCGCTGCGCAGCAACGACTACGTGCTGCTGCTCGTCGTGAACTCGCGGACGACGGCGGCGGTCGCCGACGTCGACCTCAAGGGATACAAGCTCTCCACCGGGCCGACGGTGCGCGAGGTGCGCTTCGGCGCGGACGGCGAAAGCGTGATCCGCGACTGCCGCGAGGAGATCTGCCCTGAGCCGATGAACCTCACGATCGGGCCCAAGACGTTCCAGACAGTGACGATCCCCATCCGCAAGCGCCGCTAGGCGATTGTCGCTGACTGGCGAACGGCTGGCAGATTTTTACACCAGCCGTAAAAATCAGGCCGTGTCACTAGGCTGAACAGCCGTGGCACGGCCTTTGCATTTCCTCGTTTCGTAGTCGCAGAGCGCGGCTCGCAAACTAAGGAAAAGCAACGAATGAAACTAATCATCGCCTACATCCAGCCTGAACGGCTCAACGCCGTCAAGCAGGCCCTGTACACGCGCGAGGTGTACAAGATGTCCGTCTCCAACGCCTTGGGGTGCGGCCAGCAGAAGGGCTACGTCCACCACTACCGCGGCGCGATCGAGGAGGTGACGCTCCTGAAGAAGATCCGCATCGCGATCGGCGTGAACGACGACTACGTGCAGAAGACGGTCGACGCCATCGTCGAGGGCGCCCGCACGGGCGACATCGGCGACGGCAAGATCTTCGTCCTGCCCATGGACGACTGCATCCGCATCCGCACCGGCGAAAGAGGGCCGGCGGCAATTGGGTAAAATCTGGTAGGGCGCGGCGTTCTCGACGCGCCGAAAAATCGAAAAGGTAGGGCGCGGCGTCCTCGACGCGCCGAATGCAAAGAAAGAAAACAAAATGAAA
>CAVCXQ010000061.1:0-6938 GCA_963606275.1 uncultured Muribaculaceae bacterium
ATGACGGCTCTTCCGAACGGGGGGAATTATCGCACAAAAACTGGACGCGGGAAACTGGACGCGCGCCAGCCGCTGTAAAAACGCGACGGGCAGACGCGCCGCCACCCGCCAGAACAGCGGCATCCGCGTCACCCGCGCTAAACTTTGCAACAGTTGCAAAGTTTATTATCTACGCAAAACAGTCAGTGAAAGGCGCGATTCCGCAATTTAATAAACTTTGCCGCAGTGGCAAAGTTTATGGTGTCAGGTCAATTATTGCCACGTGGCAACAATTATTCTCACGTGAGAATAACTAATCAGTCAGCCTGAAGAGCCTTTTCAACCCTCTTTAATTTACGCTTGAATGGGCATTTGGAGCAGTCGGCAGATACGCGGTTTATAACTGATGTGGTATTGACGCGCTCATCAATACCCAACAACCAGTCGGAGGAGCAAGCGTGTGCGCGACAAATCTCCGACAGAATCTCAATGCTCGGCGTTGCCTTTCCTGTCTCGTATCGCGCCCATTGCGGTTGGCGCATATTGACAGCCCGCGCCATTTCGTCTTGTGATGACGAACCTCGAAGCTGTCTTAAACGCTCTGAAAATATGCTCATAACTATTCAGCCATACCCTATTGATTTCTTATAACGGATGTGTTATAATACTCTCCGTCAACTTCCAAAAGGAGTTTACATTATACCAAAAAAGGAAGAGCCGTATTTCGGCGGAGGCAAACAGATGGACAAGAGGAGCGTGAAAGGACAGGTGGCGGTCGCGGAGGCGACGCCGGAGCAGATCGCGGAGGTGATCCGCGCGCAGGTGGCGGTCGTCGGCGAGATCGAGCTTCGGGGGAACTTCGAGAAGCTGAAGCTCGGGGCGATGGTTTCGGAGGCGGTGCGCATCCTGAAACTTGAAGGGGCGCAGACGGGGCGCGGCCACGCGGGCGACGGGGCGCTCGGCTGGTGGGGCGAGGTGTGCCCAAGGCGCGAGGACGGCTCGCCCGTCTATTCATACAGGACGGTCATGAAGTGGCGACAGGCGGCGGAGAACCTGCCGACGCTGATGGGGGTTGGCGCGGCGACGCGCGACGAGGTCGTCGCCCTTCTCGCGAACGACCCGGCGGAGGCGGTGGGCGAGCGGGCGGAGCTGCTCTCGTCCGCCGAGCGTCTCGCGAACGGGATGTCGATGCGGCAGCTCCTTCTCTGGGGCGGCGACGAGGCGCCTCGTTCGCGGCGCGGCATCCTCCCCGGCCAGAGGGCCGACCTCAAGGCGCGCGCGACGGACGCGGCGACGGCGGCGCGGGCCGTCTGGTCGAAGGTGATCGCCGTCGCGAACCAGACGATGCCCGCGCTCAAGGCGGGCTCGCTGCTCCTCGACGCCAACGACGTCGCCGACGGCCTGGCGACTCTGGAGAGCCTCAAGGAGATGCTTGTCGCCCGGCGCGACGAGCTGAAGCGCGGCAGGGCGTGGTGAGGGGAGTGCGCGGACTTTTCAACTTTTCCACTTTTCAACTTTTCAACCACACAACAAGGAGAACGGCAATGGAACACGAAATCAGCGAAGCGGAAGCCTACAAGAACGAGTGCGAGGCTTGGTGGCGGGAGCGGCAGAGGCTGGAGAAGCGCGCGGAGGTGATCGCGAACTGGGTCATGGCCGCGCTGCTCGTCCTGGCGCTCGCCGCGCTCGCGTGGATGGTCTGGAACGCGAAGACGTCGCCGGTGAGGGAACGCGCCGCCTACTTGGAGGGGCGGTGGGATCTCGACCACGCGACGGCGATGGCGTTCGCCAAGGCGGAGTTCGCCGCGAGGAAGGAGGCGCGGTGATGGCGGCCGAGAACGACGTCCTGATTGAGATCGTGCACATCGCGGCCGCCGCGCTCGTCGCTGACCTGACGAGCGTGAAGCGCCAGGCCCTGGGCGACATCGCCCAGGCGTGCGCGGCGGCGATTGCCAGGGGGGAACGCCGATGAAGGGGGGCAAGACGATGGAGCCGCAGAAGTTCACGGTGATCCGCTGCGCGAGCGGCCGCTACGTCGGCGCGACGGCCGCCGCGAGGGGGCTTGGCGTCACCCGCCAGGCGATCAGCGACTTCCTGCGCTGGGGGCGCCCCTCGATCGGGCCGCGCAAGCGGGCGAGGCTCGTCCTCGTCGACTGGCCCGCCGGCGGCGACAGGTGACGGCGGAAAGGGGGCGCGACGATGGCACAGGCAAGAGCGGTTGACGCGCGCGAGCGCGACATGTTCGTGGAGATGGACGAGGCGGCTCTCCGCGAGGACCCCGTCTGGCGGCACTACCTTGGCAAGATGGGCTCGCAGCTGGAGTTCACGGCCCCGGAGGTCGCTGGCGTCCTCGGCAAATACACGACGGACGACGTGTACCGATTCGCGGACTCCGGCGAGATCCGAGGGCTCAACGTCGGGACGGGCGCGAAGCGGTGCCTGCGCGTCCCGCGCGAGTGCCTGAAGAGGTTCCTCGCCAGCCACATGGTTTAAGGGGTTTTCGAGATGTCCTCATACGGCGATTACGCGCTCATCTCGAACCCCGGCGACCGCTCGGCGGTCGCGGAGCTGGAGGCGCTCTTCCTCGTGGCGAGCGCGGCGGAGGGCTCGGGGAGCAAGTGCCTGGCGATGGCGGAGTGCGCGGCGCGGGCGGGCATGGCGTTCGGGACGTTCCGGCGCAAATACTACGCGTGGCGGCTGCACGGCCCCATCGGCGCGGCCGACAAGCGGAAGATCCGCAAGCAGGGGCGCGTCCCGGACGTCCTCGGCGTGTTCAAGACCTACTGCGAGAGGTTCTCCGGGGACTCGCACATCCACTCGGCGGCGCACCGCCGGATGATGGCCGACTTCCGCGCCGGGCGACTCTTCCCGGGCGTCGGCACGTGGCGCGAGGTGTGGAAGGCCCAATACGGCGACCGCCGCGCCCTGCCGCCCTGCTGCCCGGCGTCGTGGGCGCCGCACGGCTGGGGCTACGCGAACCTCATGGCGCGGCTCTCCGACGACCCCTCGCACCTCGCGTCCCTCGCGTGGAACATGCGCGGGCAATACGCCGCGAGCCCCTTCGTGCGCGACGTGATGCGGAGCCGCTGGGACGCCGCGAACCGCCGGCAGCTCCCCGCCGGCACGGTCATGCAGTGGGACGACGCCTGGGAGAACAACCTCGTCATGCTCCCCGGCGTCGCGGGCGCCTTCCGCCCGCTCGGCTTCCACTGCTACGACGTCGCCACGGGCTACCACCTCTACCCCTTCATGAAGCCGCGCACCTACTCGCGGGTCGACGGGACGGACAGGGTGAAGGGCGACAACCTCACCGAGCGGATGTTCCGCATGGCGTTCGCCTTCGTCCACTGCGTCGTCGGGATCTCGCGGCGCGGCGTCACGCACATCCTCGAGAACGGCACGACGGCGATCCGCGAGAACGTGCGGCGGCGCATCAAGTCGATCCCGGAGTTCGGCGCGCTCATCGACTTCCAGGCGTCCGCGCCGAAGAACGTCCCGGCGCACCTCGGCATGTTCGCGGGGTCGGTCGGCGGGAACCCGCAGTTCAAGTCCACCGTCGAGGGGGCGCACAGGCTGCGGCAGCTGGAGATGGCCCACCTTCCCTCGAACGTCGGCAACTCGGCCGCCAACAAGCCGGAGGCCTTGGAGGCGTGGAAGAGGCGCGAGGAGAGGTTCCTCGCCGCGCTCGACCTCAAGGCGATCCCGCCGGAGCTGCTGAAGGTCGCCGAGAAGCGCCTGCCGATGTGGGACGAGTATTACGCGCTCGCGTGCGCGACGTTCGACGCGATCAACGACTGCACGAGCCACAGGCTGGAGGGTTGGCACGACTACCACGTGCGGGAGTTCCGCGACCCGGACGACCCGCACCTCTGGCATCCGATGGACGTCCTCGACCAGCTCACGCCGACGAGCGCGGAACGCATCGAGGGGATGATCGCCACCGACCCGGCGCACAATGTCCGCGCGCGGCGCATGAGCCGGCGCGAGGCGTGGCAGTCGTGGGTCGAGCGCGGCGAGCTCGTCAAGGTGCCGCTCTCGGAGATGCAGTCGTTCCTCGACCCGCGCGACGCGAGGGAGCTCACGGTCACGCCGAAGCGGACGATCAAGTTCCGCGACGCGGCCTGTTTCGGCGAGGGCGTCGAGATGGTCTACTCGGCGGTGTGCGTCGACCGCAACGGCATCCCGCGCCTCCTCGCGCCGGGGACGAGGGTTCGCGTCTACTTCAACTGCTGGGGGTCCTTGGTCGAGCACATCTGGGTGGCGGACGAGGAGGACAGGCCGCTCGGGATGTGCGACCTCCTCTCCAAGGCGTTCTGGGGAAGCCCGGAGCAGATCCGGGAGGCGGCCCGCCAGAAACTCGTCGACCAGGCCGAGATGCTCCACGACACGCGCTCGCGCCACTTCGACGCGGCGGCCGAGAGGCTTGCCGGAGAGTGGAGCCAAAGGCTGCTCGTCGAAGCGGCGCGGGAGTCCCAGGCGCGCGGGCCCGCGCCCGACGGCGGGGGATACGCGCTCGACGAGCTCAACGGCGCGGCGATCCGCGCCGGGGGCGACGAGGGGGAGGGCGGCGGGGAGAACGCCGACGCGCTCGCGTTCCTCGACGCGGCGAACGCCGCGCGCATCTGACTTTCGGCCCGGCAGTCGGGCGGAAAAACAAACACGGAACAAGGAGGAGAGAGAAATGAACAACGAGACGAACGAACAGGCGGCGCGGGCCGGGAGGTCCGCGGACGCCGACGCGCCCGAGAGGCGCTCCGCCGTCGTCCAGCGCGGCATCTCGATGCCCGCGCACCAGGTGCGCATCGCGGTCGCGCAGGCCGTCGCGCGCGGCCAGCTCACGGACGACGAGGGCGAGGAGGTCTGGTGGCTCTACAACTACGCCCAGGACCACCACCTCAAGGAGGCCGACCTCGCGGCGCGGATGAAGTGCTACGACAAGAACACGCTCTACCAGGTCTTCCGGGGCTCCTACGGCGTCTACAAGGACGGCCGCTGCTCGAGCTGGTCGTCCGTCGTCCAGGCGATCAGGGCGTTCAAGAGGGTCGAGGTCGAGGAGGCGAGGAAGAAGAACGTCGGCCTCATCGAGACCGAGGTCAAGCAGACCGTCTGGCGGTGCTGCGACGCCGCGCTCAACGACGGCATGGTCAGCTTCATCTACGGCAGGACGAGGATCGGCAAGTCGGTCGCGCTGCAGGCCTACCAGCGCGAGCACAACCACGGGCAGACGGTCTACATCGAGATGGGCAGCGGCTGGACGCGCACGCGCTTCGTCCGCGAGCTCGCCCGCAAGTTCGGCAACGGCGTCAAGGCCACGAAGTCCTGGGCGCTCGAGGACGCCATCTTCGACACGCTCAAGCGCTCGAACCTCCTCATCGTCGACGAGTTTCACAAGGCCCTGACGACGACGGGCGAGCGGCAGTCCGCGACGGTGCTGGAGTTCATCCGCGACATCCGCGACAGAACGCGCTGCGGCCTCGTCCTGTGCGCGACGAAGGTCGGCATGGAGCGCTTCGAGACGGGGGCGAACAGGCAGACGTTCGAGCAGCTGATCGGGCGCAGCATCATCAAGGCCGTCCTCCCGGACAGGCCGCCCGTGCGCGACCTCAACGCCATCGCCCGCGCGTTCGACCTCCCGCTGCCGACGGGGGACGAGCTGAGGGGCGTCAAGGAGCTCGTCGGCGCGTTCGGCCTCGAGCGGCTCTTCGCCTACCTCCAGAAGGCCTACGCGCTCACGAGGAAGGCGGGCGAGCCCATGACCTGGGCGGCGTTCGCCAAGGTCAAGAACGGCTACCTCGCGCTTGCGAACATGAAAACCGAGAACTACTGAAAAAGGAAGGAACATGAAAATGGCAAAGGCACAAAAGGTGTGGATCGACGGACGCGGGCAGGAAGTCCCCGCGTCATACGTCGGCAAATACGACAAGGCGCGGGACAGGGCGGTGCGGCGCGTGGTCGCCGGGGCGCAGCGCCTCCGGGGGCAGATCGAGGCGTTCATGGCCGACGCGGTCGCCACGATGGCCGCGCTGGCCGGCGAGCGGCAGGGCGACCTCGGCAAGCGCGGAAACTTCTCCGCGCGGAGCTTCGACTCCCTCATGCAGGTCTCGATCCGTCAGCAGTGGCACATCCGGCTCGACGAGCGCGTCGCCAGGGCGCGGGAACTGATGCTCGACTACGCCGGGCGCGAGCTCGCGCGGGCGGGCGACGGCGCGTTCCTCCTCCGGCAGATGATCGAGGCGGCGTTCAAGGTCGACCGACTCGGCTTCCTGCCGCGGACCGAGGTCGCCCGGCTCCTCTCCTACCGGGTTGACGACGAGAAGTGGAACGAGGGCGCGGACATCCTCCGCCAGGCGCAGACGACGGAGCGCGGCAAGCAGTATCTCGCCGTCGAAACGAGGGCGGACCTCAACCGCGACTTCTCGCCGATCCGCCTCGACATCGCCGACTGCTGGCCGGGCGAGGACGCGGGCGCGGGGGGCGGCAACGCCTGAGGGCGCGGCAAAAGGAAGGAGGACGATGATGACGAAAACGGCACGGAAACCGATCACGGGCGAGCAGCGGCGCAAGTTCTTCTCGATGTGCGGCGCGGCGGCGCGAAACCTCGGCCTCTCCGGGAGGGAGGCGGTCGAGGAATACAGGCACCGCGTGATGCGCGAGGAGGCCGGGTGCGCCTCGATGGCGGAGCTGGGGCGGACGGGCGACTTCGACGCGTGCGTGAGGCGGTTCGCCGCCGACGCGGGCGACTACCTCGGCGCGATCGACGCCGGGCTGATGGAGACGAGGCGGCTCGCCTACGTCGTCAAGGTCATGTGCTGCCAGGTCATGCAGCTCAAGGGCTGCGACGAGGGGCAGGCGCGGAACTACCTCGAGGGCATCCTCGCCCAGGCGCGCGTCCCCTGCGGGACCTACGCGGCGGACGAGACCTTCTGGATGGACGTCGCGCCGTCCACGCTCCGGCGGCT
>CAVCXQ010000062.1:0-6936 GCA_963606275.1 uncultured Muribaculaceae bacterium
CGATCTCGACGCGCGAGGGGAACCTCATCCGCCTCGACGAGCTGCTTTCCGAGGCGGAGCGCCGCGCCTACGACATCGTGAAGGAGCGCGGCGGCACGCGCGAGCTCGCCTCGCAGATCGGCATCGGCGCGGTGAAATACGCCGACCTCTCGCACGACCCGGCGACCGACGTCGACTTCAGCTGGGACAAGGCCCTCGCCCTGGAGGGCAACTCCGGACCGTATCTGCAGTATGCCTACGCGAGGGTGTGCTCGCTGCTGGAGAAGGCTGGCCTGGGCGAAGAGGCGGGCCGGACGGACGCCGCAACGGACGGGGAAACCCCGGTTTCCCCGCGCCCCTTCGATAAGGAATTTGTTCTTTCTGAGACCGCCGAGCGCCGTCTCGCGCTCGCGTTGCTGGAGTTCCCGGGGGCGGTCGTGCGCGCGGCCGAAGCCTACAAGCCGTCGGTCCTCGCCGACTACCTCTTCCAGACGGCGCAGCTCTACAGCTCGTTCTACCAGAACGCGCCGATCCTGAAGAGCGAGGACGAGGTCAGGGCGTCGCGGCTGCGGCTGTGCGCGCTCTTCGGGCGGGTGCTGAAGACGGGCCTCGGCCTGCTCGGCATCGAGACTCCGTCGCACATCTGAGGGGGCGGCGGACATGAGCAGGGACTACGGCGACTCCAACATCAAGACCCTCGACCCGGTCACGCACATCAGGATGCGTCCGGGCATGTACGTCGGCGAGCCCGGCACGGGCGCGATGTACCACGACTGCATCTACATCCTGATGAAGGAGGTCATCGACAACTCGGTCGACGAGTTCGTCATGGGCCACGGCAAGCGCATCGACGTCACCGTCGACTACGACTCCGGCGAGGTCTCCGTGCGCGACTACGGGCGCGGCATCCCGCTCGGCAAGGTCGTCGACTGCGTCAGCCAGATGAACACCGGCGGCAAGTTCGACTCCGACGCCTTCCAGTTCTCCGCCGGCATGAACGGCGTCGGCACCAAGGCCGTCAACGCGCTTTCCGAGTTCTTCGAGGTGCGCTCCTTCCGCGACGGCGAGTTCTCCGAGGCCTGCTTCGAGGAAGGCCGCCTCAAGTCGCAGAAGCGCGGGAAGCAGAAGACCGCCGAGCGCGACGGCACGTTCATCCGCTACAAGCCGGACGTCAAGGTGCTCAAGCGCTTCAAGGTGCGCGAGGAGCACGTCCTCCGGCGCATGAAGATGTATTGCTACGTCAACGCCGGGCTGACGATCTGCCTGAACGGACAGGACATCTGCTCGGAGCACGGGCTGTCCGACCTGGTGTCGGACGAGGTGCAGTTCGAGAAGCTCTACGCGCCGTTCCACGTGAAGACCAAGACCCTGGAGGTCATCTTCACCCACACCAACCGCTTCGGCGAGGAATACCACTCGTTCGTGAACGGGCAGTACACGACGGACGGCGGCACGCACCTCACCGCGTTCAAGGAGGCGCTCACCAAGGCGCTCAACGACTACGACGCGAAGAAGAAGTTCGACGGAGACGACATCCGCGACGGACTCTTCGGGGCGGTGTCGGTCAGGATCATGAACCCGGTCTTCGAGGGACAGACGAAGATCAAGTTCGTGATGAACGACATCCGCGCCGAGCTGGTCGCGGAGATGAAGAAGGCGATCGAGGCCGAGCTCCACCGCTCGCCGGCGGAGACGGACAAGCTCATCGCGAAGATCGAGGAGACCGGCAAGATCCGCTCGCAGCTCGTCTCGATCAAGAAGAAGGCGCGCGAGCACGCGCAGGCCGTCTCGGTGCGCGTGCCGCAGCTCAAGGACTGCAAGAACCACCTGAAGCTCGACAAGGTGGACAAGAAGACCGGCAAGCCCGAGGGCTCCGACACGATGATCTTCCTCACCGAGGGACAGTCGGCGGGCGGCACCCTCGGCAACGCGCGCGACGCGACGAACCAGGCCGTCTTCTTCCTGCGCGGCAAGCCGCTCAACACCTTCGGCGTCGGCAAGAACGTCCTCTACGAGAACGTCGAGTTCTTCAACCTCATCAAGACGCTCGACGTCGAGGACACGCTCGACCACCTGCGCTACGCGAAGATCATCTTCGCGACCGACGCCGACGTCGACGGGCTGCATATCCGGATGCTGCTGACGACGTTCTTCATGCGCTTCTACCGGCAGCTCGTCACGGACGGACGCGTGTTCATCCTCGAGACGCCGCTCTTCCGCGTCCGCAACAAGAAGGAGCAGGTCTACTGCTTCTCGGAGGCGGAGCGCGACGCGGCGCAGAAGCGGCTCGGGCGCGGATGCGAGACCACGCGCTTCAAGGGCCTCGGCGAGCTCAACGCCAAGGAGTTCAAGGACTTCATCGGCGAGGACATGCGCCTGACGCCGGTCACGTGCGCGGACGACCAGGACGTCGAGAAGACGATCAAGTTCTACATGGGCGCGAACACGCCGGAGCGCAAGGGCTACATCATGGACTCGCTCGTCTGCGACGCGGCGGAGTTCTAGGAGGGGATCTGGATGGCTGGCAAGAAGGACAAGAAGGGGGCGGGCGCGGAGCCGCCGAGCCTGTTCGACAACATGGAGATGTTCGCCGCCGGCGGAGCGGTAGGGCGCGACGTCCCCATCGCGCCGTCGGTAGGGCGCGATGACCCCATCGCGCCGTCGGTAGGGCGCGACGTCCCCGGCGCACCGCCGGTAGGGCGCGACGTCCCCGGCGCACCGCCGGTAGGGCGCGATGGCCCCATCGCGCCGAATGCCGGGCCGCGGCCGGAAGACCTCGGGCTCACCGGCTCCGGCCCGATGAAGGACCTCTTCGACTTCAACTTCAGGCAGTATTCCGCCTACGTCATCTGCTCGCGCGCCATCCCCGCCATCGAGGACGGCCTCAAGCCCGTGCAGCGGCGCATCATGCACTCCCTCTGGGAGAAGGACGACGGACGCTACACCAAGGTCGCGAACATCGTCGGCCACGCGATGCAGTATCACCCCCACGGCGACGCCTCCATCGGCGACGCCATCTGCGTCCTCGCCAACAAGCTCTGGGGAGAGGGAAGGGGCTACCTCATCGACGGACAGGGCAACTACGGCTCGCTCTACACCGGGATGCCGCACGCCGCCACGCGATACATCGAGTGCCGCCTCACCGACCTCGCCCGCAAGGAGGTATTCAACCCCAAGACCACGACCTTCGTCCCGAACTACGACGGACGCAAGGAGGAGCCGGTCTACCTGCCGGCGAAGGTCCCGCTGCTGCTGATGCTCGGCGCGGACGGCATCGCCGTCGGCCTCTCGACGGCGATCCTGCCGCACAACTTCATCGAGCTCCTCGAGGCCGAGATCGCCATCCTCCAGAAGAAGCCGTTCACCGTCCTCCCCGACTTCCAGCTCGGCGGCGTCATGGACGCCTCCGACTACCAGGACGGACTCGGCAAGGTCAAGGTCCGCGCGGCGATCGAGCCGGAGGGCAAGAACCGCCTCGTCATCACCCAGCTCCCGTGGGGCGAGACCACGGACTCCATCGCCGCGTCCATCGAGGACGCGATCAAGAAGAAGAAGGTCCCGGTGCGGCACTTGACCGACCTGACGTCGGAGACGGTGCGCATCGAGCTGGAGCTCCAGGCCGGCGCCAGCCAGGAGAAGGCGACCACCGCGCTCTTCGCGTTCACCAACTGCGAGAAGTCCATCTCGTCGCGCCCGATCGTCCTGGAGGGCGGGCGCCCGAAGCTGATGCGCGTCTCGGAGATCCTGAAGAAGAACGTCGAGCGCCTCACCGAGCTCACGAAGCGCGAGCTTGAGATCAGGCTCGGCGAGCTCGACGACCTCTTCCACGCCCGCACCCTCGACCGCATCTTCATCGAGGAGCGCATCTACAAGCGCATCGAGAAGGAGAAGACGATGGAGGGCATCCTCGCGACGGTCAAGGAGGGCTTCGTGCCGTTCCGCGCCGAGCTCCGACGCGACGTCGTGGACTCCGACGTCGAGCGCCTCCTCAAGATCCCCATCCGCCGCATCTCCCAGTTCGACATCGACAAGAACCGCGACGAGATCAAGGCGATCGAGAAGGAGGAGGCGGAGGTCCGCGACAACCTCGCCCACCTCCGGGCGTTCATCGTCAAGTATCTGAAGGGGCTGGTCAGGGAATACGCGAAGAAGTATCCGCGATGCACCAAGGTCGCGTCCGGCGCGTTCAAGGCCGTCGACGTCCGCGCGATCACCGCTACCGAGCTGACCGTGCGCTGGGACAAGGAGAACGGCTACGTCGGCTCCGGGCTGAAGGGCGGCGACGAGCTCTTCAAGTGCTCCTCGCTGGACGAGCTGATCCTCGTCTGGAAGGACGGGCGGTTCAGGAAGGTGCAGCCGGAGGACAAGATCTTCGTGGACAAGAACCTGCTGACCGTGCTGCGCTACGACCAGGAGAAGGAGCGCGACACGCGCACGTTCACCTGCATCTACGAGGAGGGCGGCTACGGGTTCAGCTACATCAAGCGCTTCGCGTTCGGCGGGCTCATCCGCAACAAGGACTACCGCCTCGCCCCGGAGAAGCCGAAGTCGAAGATCATCCTCTTCACCGAGGGCTGCGGCGAGACGCTCTACGTGAAGTACAAGCCGGCGAAGGGACAGCGGATCGGACAGCAGTTCTTCCGTCCGACGGACCTCGTCGACCGGGTGAACCGCGAGACGGGCAAGACGGAGAAGAAGCCGGTGGTGGAAGTCCGCGCGGCGGGCGCGAAGGGCAAGCAGCTGACGACGAAGCCGATCGCGCGCGCCTCGTTCACGAAGGGCTCGTGGTGGGACGACTCGGAGCCGCCGTCCCGGGGAGTTCTGGACTGAGGCCAAGATTCGAACTGGCGCGAAACCGCGTCACTCGATTTCGCGCCAGTTCGTTTGACATACTGCGTCCGATGAGGAACTCGCTTTTCATGGAGGCGACATGAAGAACGCGGACGGCATTGACAGGCTGTCCATCGTCATCGTCACCTGGCAGGGCGACGACCTGTTGCGAGCGTGTCTCGACTCGCTCGCGCGCGTCTACGGCACGGCCCCGGAGATTGTCGTCGTCGACAACGCGAACGAGGCGTCGACGCGCAGACTGGCCGAGGGCTACCCGAACGTGATCTACGTGGCGACGCCGCGAAATCTCGGTTTCGCGGGCGGCAACAACGTCGGACTGAAACGCTGCACGCGCGAACATGTCCTGTTGCTGAACAACGACACGGTCGTGCACGAGGACTCCTTTTCGCCGCTGATCGATTTCCTGGAGAAGCATCCGAAGGTCGGCATCGTGCAGGGGACGATGAACGTGCCGGCCATGGACGACGGGCTGGACGACTGCGGCGTGATCATGACGCCGTTCGGCATCCAGCGTCATCTCCATCGCGGCGAGCCGACGGCGGCGACGCCCCTGAAGCCGCGCCGCGTGACGGCGGCGAAGGGGGCGATGATGCTCTTCCGCCGTGCGGTCGTCACGGACACGGGCTTTCTCTTCTACGACCATTTCGGAAGCTATTTCGAGGAGACTGACTTCTGCCGCCGCGCGGCGAATGTCGGATGGAAAACGTGGTTCGTGCCGACGCCGCCAATCGACCATCTCTGCGGCGCGACTTCGACGCGATTCGACCGTGACGCGATTTGGACGCAGTATTTTCGCAACATCCTCTATTCATTCGCGCGCAACTGGGGCTGGTGGGGACGGCTGGTCATGCTGCCCGCGTTTGCCTGCGCAGCGTTCGTCAAGAGCCCGCGCAATCTCGTGCGGGCGATGCGCGGGATCGGGGAGACGGCCTTGCGGATGCTGTCTCCGGGAAATGGAGAGCCAACGTCAAACTGACGCGAAACCGCGTCACTTGATTTCGCGTCAGTTCATTTGGTATACTTCCCTCGATGAGAAATCCGTTTTCCCGGGAGACGGCATGAAGAACGCGGACGGCATCGTCGTCGTTGAACGCCTCAATCGGAGGACACGGCCATGAAGCCGGCACCGCGGAGGCTTCTTTTCGTCTCCAGCTCGCCGCAGCCCTGGTACGCCAAGGGCACGTCCGCCGCCGCGCATTTCGCCGCCGCGCCCTACAGCATCGACGCGATCGGCTATCATCTGGAGAAGCTCGGCTGGACGGTCGCGTGGCTGGGGCGGCGCGACACCATGAACCCATTTCGCCTCGCGAAAGAAATCGACGCCTTCAAGCCCGACATTGTCTATACCTATGGTTCAACATCCGCCGTCTGGCCGATTTTCCTCAAGCGCGTCCTTTGCCGCCACCGCCGCTTCGTCGTCGTCCACGGATGGGACGACCACTACGACCGCATCTGGAACGAGATGTTCGGCTGGCCCGGCAAGGTCTTCATGCGTTTCGTCGAGAAGTTCCTCGTCACGCGCTCGGATGCCGTCGTCACGCTGAGCTACGCCCTCCAGAAGCTAGGGCGGATGTGGGGCGTCGAGTGCGTCTACATCCCGAACGGGGCAGACCCCGTCGACCGCGATGCCGCGAAGGGCACGATTCGCCTGGAGGGCCGCTTCAAGCTCGTCTACACGGGCGACAAGGCGAAGTGGAAGCGCACCGCCGACGTCTGCCGCGCCATGCGGCAGCTTCCGAACGACATCAAGCTTTACATGACCGGACGCGACGAGGACTACCTGAGGCCCTATCTCTCCGAGAACTGCATCTCGCTCGGCTGGCTCTCCAAGGACGAACAGCGCTTCGTCATGAGCCAGGCGGACGCCTTCGTCTGCACCTCGAATCAAGACTGCAACGCGAAACTGCAGGAATACTTGCGCTGGGAGCGTCCGATCCTCGCCCTGCACGGCGAGCCGGACAATTTCTTCACGGACGGCGAGAACGCGCTGCTCGCTACGGACGGAGACTACGCACCCTTGATCCGCCGCCTCGCGGACGACCCCGCGCTTGGCCGCCGCCTCGCCGAAAACGCCTCGCGGCAGATTCCGGTCTTCTCCTGGGCGGA